>CAYXJA010000036.1:0-10009 GCA_964465425.1 uncultured Prolixibacteraceae bacterium
ATGATTACTGTTTTTTCAAAATGGAATTGAATTTAACCTGAATATTTTTGGAAATGCTTATTGCATTAGGCTTTACGTTTAATGAAGAAGGCAGTTTTTCTTTAAGTATCTGTTCAATCTTCTTCGGATCAAGACTTTCTATTGGTATAGCAAATTCAGATTTTCCTGTAATTGTTCCATCGCTTCCAACAGTCAGACTACCATTGATGTCAGTTGTTGTATGCTCATCCCATACGTAGAATGTTCCGGAGAATTTTACGTTATATGTTCCGGGTTTATTGAAGTTAACCTTGCTCATATCAGTTATTCTGCCGTCGAAAGTTATTTTAGGATAATCAGTTACATCAATGTCTCTGGCACTCATCATTCTGTTCATTGCTCCAATCCTATATTCGAAAGATTTAATCAGGGCTATGATTTTAAACTGGCCTGTTGAAGTGTTCAGCTGGCAAGCTGCCTGATAATTATCGGCAACAATATTTTGAACGTTATTAAGCGACATCACATTGATGTGGGCAGTGCGTGAAATATAATTCTGCGAAAAAGAATTAAGGAAAGCAACTGCCAGTAAAGTAATGATAAATAATTTTTTCATTTGTGTTTTTGTAAGTGGCGAAAGTACCTTTTTCAACTTAAATTAAAAATAACTATAATTCAACTCTTTTATTTTGCCTTTGTAATATCCGATTATGCTGTCTCCCTGGTTTGTTTTGCATTTGATAACAAATTCATATTCAGAGCCAATCTTCTCAACTGAGATTTCACCGGAATCTATGTCAATAGAACCTGAATAAACTTTATTGTCATTCTTATAATTAGAATTGAAATACGAGAATGGGAAGTAATCCATTAAATATTTACCATCTTCAAATGAGCCATTCCATTTATCATTGATAAAAGTTAATGAGTTCATTCCGTTAAGATTAATGTCAGAGGCAATAAATATACCAGAATCGGTTTTTTCAAATTCTGCGCTTTTATCAGTAAAAGTCAGGTTAAGAGCCCTGTCGTTGAAGTTCTCATCAAAATTGTAAATAGACTTTCCGCACGACTTGATTTCATGCTTTTGTCCTTTGTACATAAAATAATTATCCGATGCCTGGATATCATTTTCGTCATCCTTGGTGCAGGAAATCAAGAAGATAAGTAAAGTAAAGGTCAATAAGTATTTCATCTTGTTTTTTTAAATAAAGATATAACAAAGGGGATGATGGTGCAATATAATTTTTCAAATTAAAGAGACTTTCAATATTATCAGGATATTTTTTGGAATTTATGAGGAAGGTTTAAATATGCTTGTAAAATCAAAGAGTAATGCTATAAAGTTTAAAGATCATTTTTATTTAAGTAAAAGGCTATTTTGTGGAATTTTGTTTGAAATCTTTTACTTTTTTTATGATTGGATATTAAAAAATATATAATTAAATTTGATTGAATTAATTAACAATCAAACTAATTATATATAAACAACCCTTCACTATGGAATTCAAAGAGCAAATTAAGCAGTTAGGAGATAAGGTTTTAACTCTTAAAGATCAAATAAATACAGAAGAAGCAACAAAGAGTGCTTTTATAATGCCTTTTATTCAAATTTTAGGATATGATTTATTCAACCCAATTGAAGTTGTTCCTGAATTTGTTACAGATTTTGGTGCAAAGAATATTGAAAAAGTTGATTATGCTATATTTAAAGACAAAGAGCCAATAATGATAATTGAGTGTAAACATCATTTAGAAAATCTTGATAAACATTATACTCAAATCCATAAATATTTTCATTTGACTAAGTGCAGATTCGCTGTTCTTACAAACGGTATTCAGTATAACTTTTACACAGATCTTGATTTAGCTAATAAAATGGATGAAAAACCATTCCTTAGTTTTGATATTTCAACTATAAAGGATCAGCAAATTAAAGAATTGGCAAAATTCCATAAAAGTGGGTTTGATGTTAATTCAATACTTACCACTGCAAGTGAATTAAAATATACGAGTGCAATAAAAAATGTTTTATCAAATGAGTTAACTAATCCTTCGCCTGAATTTGTTAAATATTTAATTAGCAGAGTTTATGAAGGTAGAGCGACTGAAAAGATAATAATACAGTTTACAGATTTAGTAAAAAAGACTATTGATCAAACTTTTCACGATATAGTGAATGACAGATTGATGAAAGCCATAAATCAGACTAAACAACAATCAGAGGAAATAAAAAAAGATGAAGTTGTACAGTCTGATGAAGAAGAAAATAAGATTATAACAACGGTCGATGAATTAAATGCTTACTATATTGTAAAAAGTATTTTAAGAACAAGAATTGATGTATCCCACATAACAAACAGAGATTTCGTCAATTTTATGAGTATACTTTTTGATGATTCAATTCAAAAACCAATTTGCAAACTATATCTTAATTCTAGTAAGAAGAAATATATTGGAATTTTTGATATAAATAAGAAAGAGACTAAAAACGAAATTTCGTCACTTGATGATATCTACAAATATTCTGCTGAACTTCTTTCAACAATTGATTTATACGATAAAAAATAATTGATAATAATTCTTTCAGAGAATAAACTTTATTTTAATGAAAGTAATTTTGATTTGATACGGATATGATCAAGCTGTAACTTTCTATATTATAGGAACTACATAAAGATTAATTAACTTATTTTAAATCCATTAGATAGTATCGTTTAATACTATGGCAATGTTTATAACTGAAAAATATTAAAAGTAATTCTATTACCTATTAAAAAAGCAGCATTTCAAATTTGAAATGCTGCTTTTATTATTTAGTAAAAAGACAACCTCGTTAAAAAGAGGATTAATCTTTTTTTATTCCCATCCCGGATTTTGTTTCAAGTTAGGATTTATTGAAAGAACTGTTTCAGGATAAGGATAGTATTCATGTTTTCCTGCCTGGAATCCAACTTGTTTATCAGCGTTAGGCTCTGAATAAGTGATATATCCTCTGTGTAAAGCTTCTCCATCATTGATGGCATCTTTAAGGGATGGAATATGTTTTCCGGCGGTCTTTACTTTTTCAAATTCATTCCAGCGTTTCATATCTATCCAGCGTGCATTTTCTGCCCACAATTCATAGTTTCTTTCTTTTTTAACAGCATCTAAAGTCAAAGCAGAGCTTACATTTTTAGATCCTGCACGTTGTTGAACCATTTGAAGATACTGAAGACCATCGTTATCGCTAGTTTGTGCACAAGCTTCGGCATATAAAAGAAGGACATCAGCATATCTTGCAATGATAAAGTTGTTGAATCTGTACCAGTTAGTTGTACGGTCATCAGGAGCAACAATATGTTTTTTCTGAAGATATCCGCATTGTCCGTAAAGGCCATCAGGATTAATGATTCCTCTTTTCTTGTCAGCAAGTTTTTCCTCTTTAGTCATATTTTCAGTATCGCTACCCCATTCAAGTTCAGTAAGGAACTCGTCATATGAAATTATTGTTGCTTTACGACGATAGGAATCACCATCATTTGCAACAAATTCATTTGCAAAGTTTTCTTCAATACCTAAGCCTCCCCATCCCTGGTCGCCCTGGCATAATGGAGAAGCTGCAAGACGAGATGTTCTCCATCCCCAAAGATTCATTTCCATCCATGTAGAGCGTTGGATTTTTCCACCCCAGTCACCTATGCTGGCATTGTTAATGATATTTGACTCAAATATTTTTTCTTCGCAACCGTCACCGGCAATATGAAATAATTCTCCAAAGCGTTCTCCAGGGACCAGAGCATATTTTCCTGACGAGATTACATTTTTAAAAGCTGCTTTAGCACCGGCATAGTCTCCTGTATAGATGAGAGCTTTTCCTTGAACTGTCCATGCAAAACCCTTTGTAACTTTTACAGCACCATCTTTATCTGATGTGCCTTTACGTTCGTCAAGATATGGAACAGCCTCGGCACATTCTTTAGCACACCATTTAAGAAGAGCATCATGTCCGCCTTCATAGTTTGAAGGTTTGTCAGAGCCAACAAGAACGTGGTCAATAAGTGGAGGGCAATCCCAGGCCATTGCAGCCATCATATGGCACCATGCACGAATTACTCTTGCTTCAGAAATACAACGATCTTTTACTGCGCTTTCTCCGTATTTAAAATTATCGATAACAAGGTTAGCGTGGTAAATAACGAAGTAAAAACGTTTGTACATTGTAGTAACTACTGAGCTTTGTGCATCAAAACGATATTCGTTTATGCTACCGAACTGATCGTTATCTCCATAAAATTCTCCTGCTGCAAGTACATTATCTGCTAAGTAGTTAAAAATGATATTGTGAGGGACATAGATACCATCATGTCCACAAATATTTTGAGCAAAATCATGGTATGTATCGACCAGGGCAGACTCAGCGTCTTCATCAGTCTGATAAAACGTTTCCATGCCAACTACACCCTTCTGAGGAATATCAAGGAGTTCCTCACTACAAGCAGTGAACAACATTACTGCGCTAAATAGTAAGGGTAATATATATTTATATTTTTTCATATTGTTTAATAATAAAATTAGAATATAATATTAAGACCTAATGTAATCTTCTTTGATTGTGGATATGTACCATTATCAAATCCTGCACGTTGAGGAGAAGTGCTAACAGTAGCAGTTTCAGGGTCACATCCGGGATATTGAGTAAATGTAATGTAGTCATCAAGAGATATATAGCATCTCAGTTTGCTTATGAGTACTTTACTGGTAATCTCAACAGGAATTGTATATCCCAACTGAATTTGTTTGATTTTAAAGTAAGCTCCGCTGAACATAGATGCAGAAGAACCCCAGAATTGCCAGTCTTGAGCAACAGCCTTAGGATCAGGCATAGAGGCACCCTTGTTTTCCGGTGTCCAGGCATTGTCATAATAATATCTGAGTGAATTACGCATCGGAGTATCAGCACGATATAGCACAGTGAAGATATCATTTCCACCTACGCCACTACCAAAAATGTTTAAGTCTACTCCCTTATAAGCAAGGTTGATTGTAACACCATAAGTATAATCAGGAATTGCTTTTCCAATATATGTCATATCTGCATCAGAAATCTGTTCATCACCACTGACATCCTTGATTTTAGCTTTTCCGGTTTCAGGATCAACACCTTCATATTGATAACCTCTGAAGTACCAGATAGGTTGGCCAACTTCAAAAGCTGTGCGTATTGGATTGTTCGTTCCATCTACACCTCCGGTAGCTCCTTCAATACGTGAGATTGATGGATCAAGGTAAGTAACCTCATTGTGCAGAGTAGAAAAGTTCGCATTGATTGAGTAGCTGAAATCTTTTCCTATCATGTCTTTCCATGATGCATCAAACTCGAAACCTGAGTTTAGAACAGAACCTGCATTTACTACAGTACTTCCCACACCTATTTCAGGTATAGGGGCGATGTCTACTAAAAGGTCTTTTGTATTCTTGTTAAAATAGTCAGCAGAAACTGCTAATCTGTCATTTAAAAATCTCATATCAAGACCAAAATTTAACTGTTCTGAGGTTTCCCATTTGAGATTTGGATTAGCCAAGCCTGAAGGTTTAGAACCGTAAACAGGAGCCGGGTCTTCGACGCCATACTGATACCATGAACTGTTGTAAGAAATAGTGGTGCTATATCTGTAATTACTAAGAACATTAATATTACCATTCTGACCCCATGAAGCACGGAATTTCAAGAAAGAAATGTCTCCTTCTTTTACAACATCAGCAAGAAATTCTTCATTACTGATTGTCCAGCCTGCTGAGAATGATGGGAAATAACCCCAACGATTTTGAGGTGATAATTTAGATGCATCAAAAGCATCAGCACGAAAGTTTGCCTGAATACTATATCTCTTATCATACGAATATATTAAACGTCCAAAGTATGAAATCTGAGTTGATTTGCCTGGTGAATTACCAAAACTCTTTACAGTCTTTTCTGATCCGTTTACTACATTACTTTTTACATAGTCGAGATAACGGAAGTTTGGATCATATCCTTTTAAAATATCAGGACCCTGAGCACTGGCACTTACATTGTCCCAATTATTTTCAATATATGACATACCGGCCATTGCTGTAATATCATTTTTGTCTAATTTGACATTATAATTGGCAAAGTTTTCCCATTGGTAGTAATAACTGGTATTTGCGTTTGCAGAAATGTTGTAGTCTTCTGTTTTTGCCTGAGCGGTTGCAAAATATGGAGTACTATAACTGTGACTGTTGCTTTGTGCCACCCTGTATCCGAAACGTGAAGAAATAACAAGTCCTTTCAAAGGTTTTAAGTTTCCTTCGATTACACCACGAAGGCTTATACCTTTATTTTCGGAATCTACACGGTCTCTTTGTAATAGTGGGTTTCCGCTGTCGTCCATTATATATTTAGAAGTAGCGTAGTAAAGATCATTTTCAGGATTTTTCAGGATATTCTTTCCTTGTTTGTATGCTGTCTTCATTGATTGAGCAAACTCGTCCGGAGATGCATAGTAAACCGGAGTCAATGGGTCAATTGTCATAACGGAGTTCATAAGTGAACCATACTGAGACATTTGAGACACTGATTTCATTCCCCAATTTTCAATAGAGTTGTTAGTTTTAATTTGAAACCATTCTTTAATATTATAATCTGCATTAATCTGAGCAGTAAGACGTTTGTAAACATCCTTCTCACCTTTTACCATTCCATCATTATTCACATAGTTTATTGAAGTAAAGAAATGCCCCTGGCTATTTCCTCCCTGGAAAGTGATAGCATGTTGTTGACTCCATGAAGGGTCGAATACTTCATCAAACCAATCTGTATCAGTACCATCATATCCATTTGTTTGCAATGCAGATTCAATTGGAAGGCCTGACATCTTCTTATATTCAATAAAATCAGCAGCCCTGAATATTTGAGGAGTTTTTGCGAGGCTTTGGTTTACAAAAGTTGCATCATAAGAAATACTGGAAGCTCCATTTTTAGTAGCGCCTGTTTTAGTAGTAATCAAAATTACACCGTTACCGGCAGCTGCACCATAGATAGCGGCAGAAGCAGCATCTTTTAAGACTTCAACTGATTGAATCATAGAAGGGTCAAGGTACTGGATATTGTCTACCTGAAGACCGTCAACGATGAGTAGCGGACCAATCTTGTCTGAATTTGAAGAGTAACCACGAACACGGATTGATGCACCTTGTCCCGGAGCACCCGAATTGGATAGAACCTGAACACCCGGAGCCTTTCCCTGTAGAGCTGCAGCAGCATCAGTTGTAGCTATGTTTTCAAGAGCTTCGGCCTTGACTGATGAAATTGCACCTGTAAAATCACTCTTTTGCATTGTACCATAACCTACAACTACAACTTCACTCAGGTCAGCTGCAGATGTTTCCATTACTACATTGATGTTGCTTCGTCCTGCAATGTCAATTACCTGAGTTTTCATTCCGATAAATGAAAAAGACAGAGTGCTTTTAGGATTTTGAACTTTAATTGAATAAAGACCATTTACATCGGTAATAGTCCCTTGAGTAGTTCCCATCACTACCACGGTTACTCCGGGCATTGAAGAACCATTCTCATCCTTAACTGTTCCATTCACAGTAAGTGCCTGGGCAAAACTAAAGAACGAGAAAAACAGCAATGGCAGCATGATAATCGCCACCTTTAAAAATCGATGATTTTTCATTAATAGATTGTTTAGTTAGTTGTTTAAAAAATGTCTGAAGCTTAACTTTTTTAAAAATGAATTGATAAAATTTCACTCATTTTGTAAAAAGTTAAGATTTCAACTTTTGTTAGTATTTAATTCAATCCATTGTTAGATGTTTAATTCTGTCAAATTTATCCTATCAAAGGTTTCGGGATTTCTATTTTTAGGTATTATATTTCTGATTTTAGATAAAATGAAGTTGATATAATCGGAGAAAACAATTCACAGTTTTCTTTTCATTTACTATGTATTTGTTATATTCCGATTACATAATCTTGTGTAAAGTCTGTTGTTTAATTTGGGAGTCTGCAATCATGGAGTATTTTTTCAATTTTATTTCTGTCGGGGTATTGCTTTCTCTGAAGGTTTGATATAATTTCAGTTTTTCAAATGAATTATTGAATTAATGAATTATTGAGTACATCTATGGCAAAAAAATCACAGGGCAAAGTGATACAGATGCTCAGCCCAGAGAATTATATCCGCAAGAAAACACGTTCTCTGCCCATTTTCGAATGCATGGTAAATGCTGAATGGGAAGAAGGGAAATTAGCAGACATTGTCGTTGCACGGCAACATACCAATGGTAACATCACCGCAGGCCTTTACCATGTCGATCTGGCCTGCCTGGGGGTAAAAGATACGGCATATTTTTTCAATATTCCCCTTTCGGAATACAGGAAAAAATTTGAAGTCTTTATGAACATGGAAAATAGTTTTGAAAAAATTGATTATGTGTTGGCTCACAATATTATTCATGCCGGCCTGGAGTTTGCCGACGAATATGAATTTAAACCACACAAGGATTTTACTTCAATCACCCAATACATTCTCGATGAAGATACCGACGATATTCCCCTGATTGAAATCGAATGTGGTGTTGATGGATTGCCTGCCTTCATGCAAGACACGATGATTGCCGATAGGGAGGACCAAAAGATTATTGCACATCTTGACCGGGTTGCCGGGCCCGGCAACTATTACCTGCTCGACGAAGAAGGCATGATAATAAACGACGAAGAGGATTCTGAACCTGAAAAATGGGAGAAAGAACTCAACGACAGGTTAGACTTTTACCTTGATAATTCTGAATATTCTGAATTCGATAGTAAGCTGAAGTTTGATAAGAACACCGTGCAAAACAGTAAGAGCTTCCAACTTAAAGTTTCCATCGACGAACTGGATAACCCAAAAGTTTGGCGAAGGATTATTATCCCTTCCTATTTCTCGTTCAACCACCTGCACTATGTCATACAGGCGGTGTTTGGCTGGACTGATAGTCACCTTTATCAATTCTCCGGCAATGGTTTTGGCTCTAATTCAGTTATATGCAAACTGTATGACGAGTATGAATCACATGAGCAGGAACAACTCGATGCAATGATAATACCACTAAGCCGGATTTTTAAAAGGGAAGGAGATACCTACACTTATATTTACGATTTTGGTGATTCCTGGCAGCACACTATCCTTCTTGAAAAAGTGATCCCCAAGGTTTCGTATTTGCCTGATCTGCTCGACGGAAAGGGCGCTTGTCCTCCCGAAGATTGTGGCGGTATAATGGGCTATCAAAATATGCTTGAAATACTTACCGATCAAAACCATCCTGAATATTATGAATATCTCGAATGGCTCGGATTGGAAGAGGATGAAAACTGGGATCCTGAAGAGTTTGATATTGAGTATTCTCAGGAAGTATTAATGAAAATGTTTGCTACTTTAATCTCACGAATTAGGAAGTTAGACCCTGAATAATTATTCTCTTTTAAAATAAGTTCTGCAACCTATATATACAAATAATGAAAATGTAATTAGCAATTTTATAGTACCAAATTTTCGCAATTGAAAAGTGAATTTTTTAGGGTAAAAAATACCACTTTGGGAAGGGACCAAATACGTACCAAGTCCGTACCAAGTTCTTACCAAGTTCTTACCAAGTTCTACCGAGACCTTTTTATAAGCTGATCCATTTTGCATGATTTTCGGTTGGGGTAAGAATGAGGTATATATGCAGTTGTCCTATTTAGTAGCGGGAGTGCATGTTTTTTCGTTTTTCCGACCAATGATTTTTTTTGTTTTGCACCAATCATACATGTTTTTTTGATAACTTAACATCTCGTTAACAAAAAATGCAGATTTTCATTTTAAACTTTATACCTACAAAAGAATTTTGAAATGACAAGTGGCTAGCCCATTCTCAATATTGAGTTTCAAATTGTATTATATTTGAGCAATTAACCAATTGATGAACAGATTACGAAACCAACTTTTATCCCTAATGGTTATTGTACTACGACGCACATGGTTCTTTGCATGCT
>CAYXJA010000036.1:10019-11828 GCA_964465425.1 uncultured Prolixibacteraceae bacterium
TATTGTACTACTAACGGCATGCAATACCCATAAAAATGACTCTGCGCTAACTTATATGGCTGCAACAAGCACGTTCTCAGAAAGTTTATTGACCGAAGGAACCGTAGAGGCAGTAAACTCAAGGACACTCGTTTGCCCTAAATCCGACGAGTATAACATCAAATTTTTGATAGAGGATGGCTCACTGGTAAAAGCTGGCGATACTGTATGCATACTCGAAAACAAACAATTGGTCGATCGATATGAAAATGCTATAAAAAACCTAGAACTATCTAAAGCCGAATACAAAAAAATACAGGCCGATCTGGCGCTCAATTTGGCCTTACTTGAAGCACAAGTAAAAAATAACGAAGCACAAACCTCCATCACGAATCTCGATTCTGCACAATTACAATACGCCTCCCCCACTCAAAAAAAAATTACAGAACTGGAACTTAAAATTGCTCACATCCAAAAAGAAAAGTTCGAACACAAATTATCAGCGGTTAAGCGTATCAACCAATTTGAGGTAAAAAAAGCGGAGCTTCGAATTCGCCAAAACGAAAACAATGTGAAAAGGTTGGAAGATCAACTTTCGGAATTGGTGCTTTTAGCACCAATCGACGGGTTGGCCATGCGTTCAATTTCCTGGGTAAGCGGCAATAAAGTAATGGAAGGCGAAACCGCATATTTTCCCATGCCATTAATTGATATTCCAGACCTTAGTTTTATGCGTTTAGCGTTTAGCGTGAGCGAAACTGAATACAAACGAATCAAAATTGGGCAGAAAGTTGAATACACTTTCGATGCCATGCCGGGCAATACCGCTCAGGGAAGCATCACTTTCCGTTCCTCGGTGGGAAGGGAACTAAGCCGAAATTCCAAAGTGAAATTGTTCGACATTCAAGCCTCTATAGATACTGCTGCCGTACTGCCCGGAGCGGGCCTCAGTGCACATGCCCGCATTATCATTACTCAGATTCCCGACACAATTGTTGTCCCAACCGTTGCCATTTTCGACGAGGACAGTACCAAAGTGGTGTTCGTTAAACATGGTAATCGCTACAACAAACAGGAAATCATCACTGTCGAATCGTCGCAAAAACAAACGATTGTGGCTGCAGGACTTCAACCCGGTGATGTATTGGCTCTGGCCTATCCCAAAGCATCGCAAGTTGGCAAGTTCATTGCATTGCAGGCCGATGTTAAGCAAAAAATCACGAAACTAATACACACCAATTCCAACGGAACCGATTCGGTAAAGACGTCCGGAGTGAACAGTGCACCATTACCCCAACGGACCTTAACAGATTAAGTCACATTCGCTATGAATATAATTAAAAGAAATACAATGAAGTACATTTCAATTTTAGTTTTGGCCTTTATTTTTGTTGCGTGCACCAATAGTAAGGAATCAGAAATTCCTACTTCCAAGGTGAAAAAGGAAACCTTTTACATCGACATTTACGAGGAGGGCGAAGTAAAAGCCATCCAATCCATCAACATCAATTCACCAACCATTTCGTGGCGCTACGGAATGCTTAAAATCACGCAATTGGTCGATGATGGAAAAGAAGTTGGAGTGGGCGACACGCTGGTGGTTTTCGATCCTTCGGAAGTGAAAAAAGCCATCGTCGATGCCGAATCGAGGCTCGAAATACACAAGGCCGAATTAGAACAGATGAAAGCTCAACACCAGTCAGATCTGGAAGAATTGAACGCCGATTTGGAAGTAACCCGTTTGTCACAACAAATTTCGAAAATCCGCTTCGAATCATCGACCTACGAAGCCAACGTTACCAAAAAGGAAATTCAACTGAACCTCGAAAA
>CAYXJA010000037.1:0-4087 GCA_964465425.1 uncultured Prolixibacteraceae bacterium
ATACCTCTGTAACCTTGATGAACAATTGCCGCTCTACTAGAAAAAGAATGTATTTTTTTTAAAGCTTCAAGCATATCAGGGACATAATAAAGTGAATGAACTACAAATGCCATATCAAACCTATCGTTAGTCTGAAAATCTTCAAGGGTTGATACTTCAAACTGAATATTCTCCTTATCATTGAGTCTATCTTTGAAATACTTCAATTGATCTTCAAAAGGCTCAACTCCAGTATATTTATAATTTATAGATGCTTTGCCAAGTATCTCCATTATTCTCATACCTGAAGCTCCTGATCCGCAACCAATATCTACTATCGACAATGGAGATTTAGTTGCCCATACGTTAAGTTTTTCCTGGAAAAATTTACTGAATCTGTCTCTTTCATCAGCATTTTTTAGCCAGGCTTCAAAAATTGAAGCTTCCTCATAAACACTTTCATCCCTTCTGAATAATTTTGCCCTCATGTCTGCAATTTATTTACAAACTAATATAGCCTTTTTTTCAGAATAAAACTTTAGCTTTTATAAGTTAACCATTTGCCCAATTCTTTCCATGTAAGTTTTTTACCATACATAAGAACTCCTGTACGATAAATCTTCGCTGCTATCCAAATAGAAGCATAAGTTGTCAACGCAAGAATTGCAATAGAAATACATACTTCCCACCAGGGAACACCAAAAGGTATTCTCACCATCATAATAACTGGGGATGTTAATGGAATGTGAGAAAACCAAACAGCAAGTGAGCCTTCGGGATTCTTCATAACATTGACAAGTATAATTATAGATGCAATCAGTGGAAGTTGTATCGGGAACATAAATTGATTCATATCTTCTTCAGTATCAACGGCTGAAGCTATTGCAGCCATCAATGAACTGTAAAGTAAATAGCCCAAAAGGAAATATATAAGGAAATATATAATAATCTCAGCAAAATTAAATCCGGCAATCTGTGTCATTATCTCTTCGGCTTTACTCATCTGTACACTATCCATCATTCCTGCTGCGGGGCCGCTACTCATCATTATATTCTGAGTCTGGGTTTCTGATAATGTTTTTAAAGTGTCTCCCTTAAATATAAATGACTGAGCGCCAATGAATATTCCTCCTATCAGGATAACCCAAATTAAAAATTGAGTTAGCCCTACTGCAGCAATACCTAAAATTTTCCCTATCATCAACTGAATTGGTTTTACAGATGAAATGATAACTTCTACTATTCTGTTTTGTTTTTCTTCCAGGACGCCTCTCATTACCATACCTCCATAAATAAAAACAAACATATAAATCATAAAACCAACAACATACCCTAAGATCATAGCAATTTCTGTCGATCCTTTACTTGTTTCGCCTCCTTCACTCAATTTAATAGTTTCCAAAGAAATTGAAGCCCTTGTATTTTTAAGTTGTTCTTCAAGATCGGGAATACCGACTCTATTAATTAATTCAGCTCTTTTAATATCTTCAAGAATTTTCTCCAACTGATTGTCAATATGATTCTTAACGTCAATATTGATTTGTTTTTTGGAAAAAACCATTACCTTGTTTGTCGTAATTATATTTTGAGGGATTTCAAGAAGAGCATAATAACTACTATTATTGAAGTCTTTTTTAACTGTTTCAAATTCCTCAGGTTTAACATAAATAAAGTGGGTTGATCCTGAATTTTTTAGATTTCCCAGAAAAATTGCAGATCTGTCAACAACAGCAACCTTTTGTTCTTCTTTATTCTCTTTTGTAGCCAGATATGTTGGAAGAAACATTATCCCGGCGAAGAGTAAGGGTGTTAATATTGTTAATATTAGAAATGACTTTTTCTTAACTCTGGTCAGATATTCCCTTTGGAAAATAAGAATTGTTTTATTCATTTTCAGAAAAAATTATTTATTGCCTTCAACAACTTTAATAAAAATTTCATTCATGCTTGGTATTCTTTCCATGAATGATATTATCTCCGCTTTACCAATAAGAATATTCAAAAGATCATTATTGCTATTTCCGTTGATATTGGTAATTGTAAGTTCGTTAATATGAGGTTTTTCAATGTGACTTATTATGTCAAATTTTCGTCCAAGACTACTTGATATATCAGAAAAATCACCCCGATAAGTAACATCAAAAATATTTGTTTTATAGCTTGCTTTAACATCATGTATATCACCATCAAGGATTTTTTTTGACTTATTAATTAGAGCTATGTGATCGCAAATTTCTTCAACTGAACTCATATTGTGAGTTGAAAAAATTATTGTTGCCCCCTTTTCTTTAAGATTTAGAATTTCTTCTTTAAGAATATTTGTATTAATAGGATCAAATCCACTGAATGGCTCATCGAAAATTAAAAGTTTGGGTTCATGAAGGACGGTGCAAATGAACTGCACTTTTTGCTGCATCCCTTTAGATAGCTCCATTACTTTTTTATCCCACCAATCTTGAATTTCAAACTTTTCAAACCAGTGTTTTAATCTTTTAAGTGCAGTTTTCTTATCTAATCCTTTTAACTGAGAAAGATACAATGCCTGCTCCCCTACTTTCATCTTTTTATATAATCCTCTTTCTTCAGGAAGATAACCTATATTATAAATATCATTTGAGTTTAATGGCCGGCCGTCGAAGTATACCATTCCACTGTCGGGAGCAGTAATCTGATTAATTATCCTTATTAGTGTAGTTTTGCCAGCTCCATTAGGGCCAAGAAGTCCGAACACCTGTCCTTTTTCAATATTTAACGAAACGTCTGTAAGTGCCTGAAAGCCCGAATAGTTCTTGTTAACATTTTCAGTCCTTAAAAATTCCATATTAGGTTTTTTTGTGAAATTAGTAAGCGAAAATAGAAATTTATTACACTTTCTGATAATTAATTATAATACAAATACTCATTTTTATTTTCTTTACATAAAAAAATGGGGAAAGTAATCTTTTTCATAATATTCATGTTTCCATTTATTTTATCGGCTCAGACCAAAGATATGTCTGATTGGATAAATTTTGGAGGAGGTCATATAAACCAGTGGTTGCAGATTGCTCCCGGAAAATTAGGCCCAAATGCATTACCTGTGCCTGAAATGGACTACGCAAATGTGGAAAATGAAAGCTCTCTCGAAACAGGAGTTCATTATCACTACATGAAAGGTGATACTGCTTTAAACAGTTTTTTTAGTTTCAACTGGAGCATAGCTCCCGGAAGAGCAATGGTCAAGATTTGGTGTCAGCCTACAGAAACATTTCACCTTTCTAATGAATTAAGAGATGACAGACAGATATATTATGATGATACAGGTTGGATAACTCAAGCAGGTGATTTGTTCGTAAGCACATATATCCAGATACTAAAGGAAAAGAAATGGCTTCCTGATATTTCAATAAATTATACTCTAAAAACAACTACAGGTAGCAACTATCATGGCAGATATACTGATGCTTCACTTGATTATTTCTATTTTGCTTTAGGCAAAAGTTTCTTTTTCCCGGGAAAAATAATAGAAGAATTAAGAATTGCCGGCATGTTGGGTTTTTATGTATGGCAGACTAATAAAGTTGAAATGGCACAAGATGAAGGACCCGTTTTTGAAACAGGAATTCAACTTAAAAAAAATCAATATAGTTTTTTTGCTGAAACTGGTGGCTATACAGGTTATGATGCTTATGAATATTATGATCGCATCTCAGGGCTTGATAGAATTCAAGGTAATAATGACCCTCTAATAATGAGACTTCGTTTTGAGAGAGAAGGAAAAATATTAAACTTTAAAGTTGAATATCAGACAGGCTTTCGTGATTACAAATATCAAACTTTCAGAATAGGTGTTGCATATCGCTTTAAGCCCATCCGATTATAGTAATCTATTTATTCGTTTTATTTTTAAGATATCCAAGGTTTCATTACTCTCTCCAAAACTTTTTCACCTTGAGTAAAAGAAAGGAAAACTCCGTAGTTTGTAATTGGAACCCCAACACTTCGTAAATCTCTTAACCTGGATTGAAGTTTCTGATGACTAATCATACATCCTCCACAGTGAATTATCAATTTATATTCTGACAGCTTGTTATTATCCTGAAACTCTCTTCCAAAATTAAATTCAACT
>CAYXJA010000037.1:4187-5930 GCA_964465425.1 uncultured Prolixibacteraceae bacterium
TATTCTTTCTTTGTTTATTCCACCTTTTCTGGCTTCAAAAAGATTCATTCTATATGATACAGGGAAAGCCCAGTTTCTTGTAATATATTCTTCTGCCATTAGCTGAGGTCTTAAGAATCTGCCATTGGGGGTTTCTTCGTCCATAGGAATATTCAGAATATAAAATTCATCTTTTTCTAAAAAAGGAAGAAGTTCTATGCTTAACTTATCCGGCTCGAAATTATTTATTATAAAATTGAGTAATGGCAATCTGAATCTTTGATCTATTGCAGAAAGTGACATATGTCGATAAAATCTCAAAATTGGAATTTGAGTTTCAATTTTGGGAATAATTGATTCGTCAATATCTGCGAAAAAATTATATAAAACAAGAATTTGTTTTTCATTTTCTCTTGATTCTTCAATCAATAATTTTTCAATGTTAAAATCAACAGTAGAAGGATCAATAACAATAATAACAAGGCTACATTCCTTTAATGCATTCATCACCTTATTCCTTTTCTTTTCACCAAGAATATTTCCTTCATCAAGACCGGCAGTATCAAAGAGCTTTACGGGACCAAGACCATGAATCTCAGCCATTGCAATTTTAATATCTGTGGTAGTTCCGGGAGTTGGATCAGTTATCGAAGTTTCTTGTTGAGTAATCAGGTTCATTATACTGCTTTTGCCTGAATTCATCTTCCCGAAAATTCCAATATGTTCTCTTTCGATAATCATGGTATACAATTTGTTATTCAGTTATAAAGGTTATAAAAAATATTAAAAAAGACGTAATCATTCTATTGGATAATAGTGAAAAAAGTAAAAGATTAAGATCTTGTCAAGTTAAGAGTATGTTTTACAACAAACTGAATGCATTATTTTCGATTCTCTTAATTTCTGAAATTTTACTTTCCAATATCAATAAAAATTTTAGTTTTGTAGAGTGAAGTCTGTAAAATGAAAAAGATTGCTGTATTTCCCGGATCATTTGATCCTTTTACAATAGGACACGAATCTGTATTGTTAAGGGCATTATCATTGTTTGACAAGATTTATGTAATGCTTGGAGCTAACAACATGAAAAAATACTTGTTTTCCATTGAAAGCAGAAAACAGATGATTGAAGAATTGTTTAAAGAAGAACCCAAGGTAGAAGTCATGATTCATGAAGGATTAACTGTAGACTTCTGCAGAAAGGTCGATGCAACACATATTTTAAGAGGATTACGTACGTCAGCTGATTTTGAATATGAAAGGGCAATTGCTCAGGTAAATAAAAAGATGCATAATGACATCGAAACGATTTTTTTACTTACTTTACCAGAACATACGCCGATAAATTCATCAGTTGTGCGCGATATTTTAATACACGGGGGTGATGTTGGGATATTCATACCTCAAAAACTTGATATTAAAAAATTTTTAAGGAATGAGAATGTTGAATAGAGTTGGTTTTGTATTACTTTTTTCTATTTTTTCTATTAGCGTTTTTGGTGCTGAACTCAAATTCACAGCTCCTGAATATGCAGGAAGTTCATTTGCTTTTTACATAGTACCGAATTTCATAACGGAAAAGCAAGAAATAATCGGAGAAGGGGTTGTGTCTGAAGCCGGAGAATTTAAAATGGAATTCGAAGTAAATCAAACCATGCCTGTTTACAGTGAGTTTGGAATATATAAAGGTTGGTTTGTTGTTGAACCGGGAATTTCATATGATATTATTTTACCACCAAAAGCAGACAATACAAGTTCAAATCC
>CAYXJA010000037.1:6030-11277 GCA_964465425.1 uncultured Prolixibacteraceae bacterium
TTTTTTCAGTCAACCTATCTTATATAATCATCCTGAATATTGTGAGCTTTTTGACAAATTATTCGCCAAATACCTACAGTATGCCACCCAGCAGGTTGATGGGCAAAAGATCAGTGTTATGATTAATTCCGGCTCATTTGATCAGCTTATGGATTGGCTGACTTTGGATATGTTGTTTGATAAACCTCTTGCCGAAGCAGTAGTATTAAAAGGAGTAAAACCATTATTCTATTCAAAAAGATTTAATGTAGTTGGTCTTTTTAATTTACTTCAAAAAATAACTGAAACTTCAGAAGTAGAAATACATAAAACCACTTCAACAAAGTTGTTTAATGAACTTGCACGAACAATGTATGGAGCAATTGCACCTGATTTATCATTGCTTGACACAAAGGGCAATCTGGTTTCATGGGAGAATTTTGAAGGTAAATATGTTTATTTATGCTTTACTCGTTCTGACAATGAAAAATTTGCTCAGCACAAAGAATTAATGAAAGGATTTTGGGAAAATTATAAACAAAACTTATCGCTTGTAATAGTTTTGGAAGATGAAGATTTTGAAAAAAATGCTGAATTACTTGATTGTACCGGATTTGAATGGACAATTTTAAGAGGGCAGACAAGAAGAGAAATTTACGATTCCTTCAATGTAAGAATCCTGCCAACATATTTTTTAATTGATCCAATGGGTAGGATGGCAGGAAGCCAGGCTCCTTGGCCTGATGAGAATTTTGAAATGCAATTTGCAAATATCCTTAAGGCAACTCAGAATTAGCAAAAGAAATTATCAGAGATTTAAGTGACTCCCATGTATTGGATAATATTTTATCAATTTTGTTAATACTTATCCATTCTGCACTTATTATTCCTTCTTTAATCTGGGGAATGAGTTTATCGTTTCCTGAATATTCCATATTAAACCAATGTGTTGGTTTAAGAATCCATTGCTCTAACCTCCTGGTATTCTGATAAATATGATATGTAATGCAATTCTTATTGAGAATTTTAATTTCATGTATTCCACATTCCTCTTCAACTTCTCTTATTGCAGCATCTTCTATCTTCTCCCCTATTTCAATTTTTCCTTTAGGAAGATCCCACTTGTCAAATCTGTAAATACATAACAATTCTTTTCTCTCATTTACAACAATTCCACCTGCTGCACTAATAATTTTAAACAACGAGCAAAAAATATCAAAAACATTATCCTCTTCATCGGTAAAATAGAATAAATCTCCTTTCCTTTCTGAATTAAGAAAAATATTCCAGTATTTTTTAACATCATCAGTAGACTCTGTATTACACAAAATATCGTTATCGCTTAATGATTTCTTAAAGGTAGAACCAATAAAAACGATACGGTCATTAAAAAAAACTTTGTACATTTGCCGTGAATTTTAAAACCATTATCATGATAGATTATCAACTTGAAGTAACAAAAAAATTACTACAAATCAACACAATAAAAATACAACCGTCAAATCCTTTTACATGGGCATCAGGATGGCATGCACCAATTTATTGTGATAACAGAAAGGTTTTATCATATCCGGAAACCAGAGACTATATTTGTCAACAGTTTATAAGGATTATAAAAGAGAAATACCCTCAGGTAGAAGTTATTGCAGGAGTTGCAACCGGAGCAATTGCTCATGGTGTACTGGTCGCGGAAAAGCTTAATCTGCCTTTTGTATATGTCAGAAGTAAACCCAAAGACCATGGATTAGAAAATTTAATTGAAGGAGACTTAAAACCCGGTCAAAAGGTTGTAATAATTGAAGATTTAGTATCAACAGGCGGAAGTAGCCTTAAAGCAGCTGAAGCCCTTAGTAGTTTTGGCGGAGATGTTTTAGGGATGCTTGCTATTTTTACATATAATTTCCCTGTCGCATCTCAGAATTTTAAAACTGCCGGAGTAGAACTTACTGCATTGAGTAATTATCAAACCTTGATCAATTTAGCATTAGAGATGGGAGAAGTAAGAGCTGAAGATATGAAAAGCCTTCAAAGCTGGAGGGAAAATCCTTCTGAGTGGGGGAAAAAATAATGGGCATAAGTAAGTATGTAAGTGATGTTAAAATAATAAACCAAAATAATGAAATCGTTTTTAACTTTTTAAGTGATTTAAAAAATTTTGGTTTATTGTTCAATGAGTATACATTAGCTCAGCTATCACAACAAATACCTAAACTTAAAATTACTGATTTCTCTTGTGATTCAGATAACTTAAATTTCACCCTTGAGAATTATGGTGTTGCCGGATTAGAAATTATTGAAAGAGAAGCTCCTAAAACAATCAAAATTTCAGGAAAAGGAAAAATCCCATTTAAATTATTCTTGTGGATTCAAATATTACCTGTATCTTCTTATCAAAGCAAGATGAGATTGACTCTACATGCAGAACTAAATGTAATGATGAAAATGCTCGTTGGCAAAAAATTGGAAGATGGAGTAAATAAAATTGCCGATGCAATTTCTATGCTTCCTTATCGTTAACTTTTTTCAAAAATTCAACTTCTTTAAAACCATAAAAACAATCTACTCCTTCTTTTTCAATTATTAATTGACCAATAGAATCTACTCCTTTAATTTTACCAATAAAAATACTATTCTTATCTTTAAAATTTGCTTCTAAGCCTATCTTGTACATAACCTTAGTATAAGCATCATTTATAAGAGCCCTTTCCCCTTCTTTCAATAATAAATACCAATCAGATATAGATTTTATAACCATTTCAAATACTTCATTTTTGTCAAGTTCCATCTTAAGAATTTCAGATAAAGAAACGGGATTAGGAGCATTACTTAAAAAAGATTTTTGATTTACATTTAATCCAATACCAATTATTGAATGGTTAATTTTATCACCTGAAACAGAATTTTCAATTAATATCCCACATAACTTATTATCATTGATATAAATATCATTAGGCCATTTGACTGATACTGAATCAGAAAACATTGAAATTACATTACAAATACCAAGTGAAACAACTTTAGACAATAAAAACTGATCATATATCTTTAAAAAGTTTGGATAAACAATAATACTAAAAAGCAAATTCTTTCCTTTTTCACTTTCCCAGGCATTACCCTTCTGCCCTTTTCCTGACAATTGCTCTTCAGCAATTATAATTGTCCAATCTTTTGGTTCAGATGACATAATTAACCTTGTGGCATAATTATTGGTCGAATCAACTGACTGTAATTTTATAATATTATTACCATTAAAATATGACATATTTTCAGTTCAATATATTAGGTAAAAAAGATTAATTTTGCAGAATATTAAAGTAAATATATGAACAATATAAAGAATTACGAAACATCAGACAAACTAATAGAAGCAATTGTTGAAGGAGTAAGAAGAAAAAAGGGTGAAGGGATTATTGATCTCGATCTTGCCAAATTAAATAATAGTCAATGTAATCACTTTATAATATGTCATGGCAATTCTAATACACAGGTAGAAGCTATTGCCCGTTCAGTTGAAGAAACCGTCGAAGAATATACTGGTGAAAATGTATGGCATACAGATGGTTACAGAAATGCTCAATGGATACTCTTAGATTATGCTGACGTAATGGTACATGTTTTTCAAAAAGATATCCGTAATCACTTTGATCTTGAATCACTTTGGGCTGATGCTCCAATAATAAAATATAAATCAGATAATTAATTAAACATGGCAGAAAATAAAAACGATAATAATATCACTGATAACAAGAAACAAAAGCAACAGGTCAATAACAAACCAAAATTCAATATGACGTACTTTTATGTACTGATTATAGTTGCTCTTCTTGGAATTAATATTTTCACTTCAGGCAATAAGGCAGTTGAGACAACTTGGCATGAAGTAAAAACAACTATGCTTAAAAATAACGACATAGAAAGAATTGTCGTTGTAAATCGTGAAGAAGCAAATGTCTATCTTAAAAAAGACAGCTACGAGAAGTATAAAGAAAAGATAGGAAAAGGGTTTTCAAAACCCGGAGTAACCGGACCTCATTTTTTCTTTACAATAGGTTCAATCGATAAGTTTGAAGAAAATATTGAGAAGGTATATGATGATTTAAAAACTCAGGATAGTGAAATTATTCCAATTATTTATAAAGACACATACGATTGGAGCGGTCTCTTAAGTATCATCTTCCCTATTGCATTAATCGTTTTCTTCTGGTGGTTTATTTTCAGAAAAATGAGCAAAGGAGGAGGCGCAGCTGGCGGTAATATTTTTAGCGTCGGAAAATCACAAGCAAAACTGTTTGATAAAGACCAGAAAGTAACTACAACATTTAAAGATGTCGCCGGCTTATCTGAAGCAAAACAAGAAATTGAAGAAATAGTATCATTTCTTAAAAATCCTACAAAATATACAAAATTAGGAGGAAAAATACCTAAAGGTGCCCTGCTTGTTGGGCCTCCGGGAACTGGTAAAACTCTTTTGGCTAAAGCTGTTGCAGGTGAAGCTAATGTTCCTTTCTTTTCAATGTCCGGATCTGATTTTGTTGAAATGTTCGTAGGTGTTGGAGCATCGAGAGTAAGAGATTTATTCAAACAGGCAAAAGAAAAAGCTCCATGTATCGTATTTATTGATGAAATAGATGCCATTGGCCGGGCAAGAGGTAGAAATCCGAATATGGGCTCGAATGATGAAAGAGAAAATACTCTTAATCAACTTCTAACTGAAATGGATGGTTTTGATACTAATTCAGGTGTAATAATTCTTGCTGCTACTAACCGTGCAGATATTCTTGACAGAGCATTAATGAGAGCCGGTAGATTTGACAGACAAATTCATGTTGAACTACCTGACCTTAATGAACGTCGGGATATATTCAAGGTTCATTTAAGGCCTTTAAAACTTTCAGATGAAATCAATGCTGAATATTTAGCTAAACAAACACCGGGGTTCTCGGGAGCCGATATAGCAAATGTATGCAACGAAGCAGCTCTGATCGCTGCAAGAAATGATCACTCCGCAGTGCAGAAAAAAGACTTTCTTGATGCTGTTGACAGAATTGTAGGCGGACTCGAGAAAAAGAATAAAATAATATCTATTGAAGAAAAAAGGACAATTGCTTATCATGAAGCAGGACACGCAACTGTAAGTTGGTTGCTTGAACATGCTCACCCTCTTGTTAAAGTTACTATTGTTCCACGAGGGAAAGCTTTAGGTGCTGCATGGTATCTCCCTGAAGAAAGATCGATAACAACAAAAGAACAAATGCTGGATGAAATGTG
>CAYXJA010000038.1:0-4155 GCA_964465425.1 uncultured Prolixibacteraceae bacterium
GAGTATTCTCCGTCTTTTTGCAAAGAAAAGGCAGCATCCCTGAATTCTTCAACATCAAATTCATATGAAATAAATTTCATTACGCCACCATTTTTTCCTGACATTTTATCTTCAGAATATTGTTTTGCCAATTCTTCAAAACTGGCACCATTTTCCAATAAATTATACAGGCTGTCAATTCTGGCTTTTACTTTTGCATCTTCTTCCGGTGATACTTCTGTATTGTTGCTGAACTTAAGCATAATATGGGCAACCTTTACCTCACTATCAGATTTTTTAAAATCATAAACCTTAATTAAATGATATCCAATACTTGTACGTACAGGCATACTTATTTCACCAACTTTAGTATTATAAGCTGCATTTTCAAAAGGTGTTATCATTCTGAATGCACTGAAATAACCCAGACTTCCTCCGTTAGTTTCTGCTGAACTATCATCAGAATATTCTTTTGCAAGTTCTTCAAAAGTCTTTTCTTTATTTAGATATTTGTTTCTTACGTCAATTGCCTTTTGATATGCTTTTAATGTATCTTCAGGTAATGCATCCTGAGAAAGTTTGAATAGTATGTGACTTGCTTTTACTAAATTTATTTTTCTGGAATAAGTATCTTTTATAAGTGAATCAGTGCAGGTTATATCTGTAAGATATGTTTTTGCCAACTCATCACGATACCCTTTTAATTCATCAATAAATGCTTTTGCAGTGTCTAACCCTCTGTGTTCTGCTTCAGTAACCTTTAACTTGAAGTCAATAAACATCTCCATATATTGTTCCGGAGTTCTTGCTTCATTGTCATCATTGAGATTACTGTTATTTTTCCTGTAAATAGCTTCAAATTCTTCCTGAGAAATTTTCTTGCCGTCAATAGTTACAACTGTATTATCCTTAGCAAAAGTTGAAATAGAAAAAATGAAAATTAAAAAAGATAAAGTAACAATCTGCTTCATGATATCAATATTTATTTATTAACCATTATTATTCACGATTAGAAATTATCTAACCATTTCGTAACGATTTTTTATTTCTTTTATTGTGGAATGCTATAGTTAGGAGCTTCTCTTGTTATAGCAACATCATGAGGATGGCTCTCAACAACTCCCGACGATGTGATCCTTGTAAATTTAGCATGATGCAACACATTTATATTTTTTGCACCACAGTATCCCATACCTGCTCTGAGTCCTCCAATCAGTTGATATAAAACTTCATACAGGGTTCCTTTGTATGGCACGCGGGCAGCAATTCCTTCAGGAACAAGCTTTGTTATATCATCTTCCATATCCTGGAAATACCTGTCTTTCGATCCTGCCTGCATAGCTTCCACTGAACCCATTCCACGATATGATTTGAATTTTCTGCCCTGGAATAAAATTGTTTCTCCCGGTGATTCTTCAACGCCTGCAAAAAGGCCTCCGGCCATTACAGAATTTGCTCCGGCAGCTAATGCCTTTACAATGTCGCCTGAATATCTCAATCCACCATCTGCTATAATTGGAACGCCTGAATCTTTGATTGCTTTAGAAACATTGTAAATTGCTGAAAGCTGTGGTACTCCCACTCCGGCAATAACTCTTGTTGTGCAAATAGAACCGGGTCCGATACCAACCTTAACAGCATCAGCTCCAGCCAATACTAAATCAGTGGCCGCTTCTGATGTTGCTATATTTCCAACTACAAAGTCTTTTTCCGGATATTTGGCTTTTGCTTTTCTTAATACTTCAAGTATATTTTTTGAATGACCATGTGCTGAATCCATTACAATTGCATCGACATCTGCTTTTACAAGTTCATCTATCCTATCCATGCTGTCACCTGAAATACCAACAGCAGCTGCTACCCTTAATCTGCCTTTTAAATCTTTGCAGGCAAGTGGTTTATCCTTGGCTTTTGTTATATCCTTGTATGTGACAAGCCCTATTAGCTTATTGTTCTTGTCAACTACAGGCAACTTTTCAATTTTATTCATCTGAAGGATATCCGCCGCTTTCTCGAGGTTCGTCGATTCATTGGTAGTAACAAGGTTCTCACTTGTCATTACTTCACTGATCGGTTTGTCAAGCCTTCGTTCAAAACGAAGGTCCCTGTTGGTTACTATTCCAACCAGATAGCCTTTATCATCTACTACAGGAATCCCACCTATTTTATAGGTTCTCATCAATTCAAGAACATCGGCAACAGTCTTTTCCCGCTGAACTGTAATAGGATCGTATATCATCCCGTTTTCAGCACGTTTAACAGTCATGACTTGTTTAACCTGTTCCTCTATACTCATATTTTTATGGATAACACCTATCCCACCTTCCCGGGCAATGGCAATGGCCATCTTCGACTCAGTAACTGTATCCATAGCTGCTGAAACTATTGGAGTATTGAGTATTATTGAACGGGAAAACTTTGATGAGAGATCCACCTCACGCGGTAAAACTTCCGAATAGGCAGGTATCAGAAGAACATCATCAAATGTTAAACCTTCCGAAATCACTTTTTCTGATAAAAATGACATAGTATAAAGTTTTAAATTTGTGTGCAAAGCTAAAAAAAATCAATTAATCTTGAAGCCTTTATTCTTCTAATAAATCCAATTATTGTTTTATATTTTGTTTAAATATTTTAAGTTTATTACTTAGAAATAAAAAATCATCTTTTGAGCGAATATTTAGCCATATTGAAAAAATACTGGGGCTACCAAGCTTTCAGACCTTTACAGGAAGACATAATTAAGTCGGTTGCTGAAGGCAATGATACTCTTGGACTTATGCCAACAGGTGGTGGAAAATCTATAACCTTTCAGGTTTATTCGCTTTCCAAAGAGGGTATTTGCATTGTCATCACACCCCTTATTGCACTGATGAAAGATCAGGTTGAAAATTTAAAGAAGAAGAATATCAAAGCTCTTGCTATTCATTCCGGAATGACAAAGGAAGAAATTAAAGTGGCCCTCGACAATGCTGCCTGGGGCGATTACAAATTTCTTTATCTTTCTCCTGAAAGAATTGCAGGTGAACGATTCAGGGAACGACTCGTTAAAATGAATATTAACCTTATCGCTGTTGATGAAGCCCACTGTATTTCTCAATGGGGCTACGATTTCCGGCCTTCTTATATGAGAATTGCAGAGCTGAGAACTATCCTGCCCGATGTCAGAATAATGGCACTCACCGCTACTGCTACTCAAAGCGTTGCCGATGATATTCAGGATAAGCTTCTTTTTAAAAGAAAAAATTTGCTAAAGAAAAGCTTCCTTCGCGACAATCTTATTTATAAAGTCAGACAAGAGGAAGACAAAAACGGATATCTTTTACGAACCATACTCAAATCAAAGGGCTGCGGTTTAATATATACCCGAAGCAGAAAGAAAACCAAAGAAATTGCTGAACTTCTTGTTTCTAACAATGTTAAAGCTGACTTTTACCATGCAGGTCTTTCTTCTCAAACAAGACACCAGCGCCAGGAAGATTGGATTAATGATAAAACCAGGGTCATTGTTGCTACAAATGCTTTTGGAATGGGCATCGATAAACCCGACGTTCGTTTTGTTATTCATGCCGATGCTCCCGATTCAATTGAAGCTTATTTCCAGGAAGCGGGAAGGGCAGGGAGGGATGGCAAAAAATCGGTGGCCGTGCTTTTATACAACAACACCGATACTGTCAGATTGCGAAAAGGGATTAAAGAAAAATTCCCCGAAACTGATTTTATTAAACGTGTTTATGAAGCTCTGTGTAATTATCTTCAGATTGCAGTTGGCTTTGGAAAAGGAATAACCTACGATTTTAACATAAACGATTTTGTTAATACTTTCCATTTTTCTATTTCCTATACTGTCAGTGCACTGAAGATTCTTGAAATGGACGGCTATCTTGAAACAACAGATGAACTGGTCCGTCCTGCTCTCGTCCACTTTATTGTTGACCGTGATGATTTATATAAATTTCAGATAGCTAATTCAGACTTTGATGCTTTTATTAAACTCCTTCCTTTTTGGCAGAAAGAATATCATGACACGAAGAAAGAGTAAAGAAATCAGGCGTGAAAATTCAATTACCTTACAGAGAAAAAGGGAATTTGAAAATAATAAATCTAATGTTCTATTTATTTACAATTTTAGTGAATATTTAAGAATTCTAAATGCAAGTTATCAAGGGGTTTATG
>CAYXJA010000038.1:4165-10898 GCA_964465425.1 uncultured Prolixibacteraceae bacterium
ATTAAACTCCTTCTCAGGTCTTATACCGGTATATTCACTGAATATGTTCCCATTGATGAAGATATCCTTGCAAAGAGAGCAGGTATTAGTCGTGATCTGGTTTACAAATATTTAAAATTCCTGGCTTCATATAAGATTATTGATTATCTGCCTCAGAAGGATACTCCGTTTATTGTAATGAATAAGGAAAGAATTGATATTTCACGCCTGGTCATTTCCAAAGAAAACTATCAGGTAAGAAAGAAAATATATGAATCTCAGGTAGAATCTGTTATTGATTATGCCGGCAATACTTTCTGTTGCAGAAGCCGGCAATTATTGAATTATTTTAATGAAAAAAACTCGGCACGTTGTGGTAATTGTGATGTATGTGAAGAATTAAATAATCTTGGACTTAGCAACACTGAATTTGAAAGGATTAAATCAGACATAGAAATGCTTTTGTCAAAATCTCCAATGATGAAACATGAGCTTTTCTTTAGTTTGAAGGGCAACGAGGATAATAATCAGATTGTTATCCGTTGGCTGTTTGATAATAAAAAGATTATTGAAAGAATAGATGGTAAAATCGAGTGGAATAAATTATAATAAACCTTTCCAGGTATATCCGGCCTTTTCAACTGATTCTCTTATTTTTTCATCATTCAAATCACTTCCTGTAACTATCAATTCCCCGCTTTCAAAGTCTGCAATTGCATCTTTAACTCCTTGTAATGAATTTACTTCACGTTCAACATGGGCTTTGCAATTTTTGCACGTCATCCCTTCTACTTTGTATTTCTTGATATTTGACAAACTTTCAAATTCTACTTTTTTCATTTTATCCTTATTTTTCTTAATTGTTTGTAAGATAATCCCATTTATTATTAATAACACTAAAGCTATTGCAGATGCAGTGCTTAGCCATTCCGGCAGCATGTGGTGATCTACATGATTATGGTTAGTCATTGTAAACCAACCGGCAGGAAGAAAAGCATCAGTTAAATATCCAAATACTAAAGCACCCAATATGATAGTAGATAGATAAATTGCAGTTGTCTTTTTACCTAAAGTATTCATTAATACTGTTATCGTAGCAATATTTGTGGCTGGTCCTGCCATCAGAAATACTAAGGCAGCTCCCGGTGATAATCCTTTCATCATTAAAACGGCAGCAATTGGTATAGAACCTGTTGCACAAATGTAAAGGGGTATTGAGACCGCCAAAACAAGCAGCATATTTAACCAGGGTTTATTAATATATTGAATGAAAAAATCATCGGGAATGGCCACTGACATAAGTGCTGCAAGCAATAATCCAATTATCAGCCATTTAGATATATCCTGTATTAAATCAATAAACCCATATTTGAATATCTCTTTTATATTTTCCAAGAAACTCTTCCTGACTATAGGTTCTTTTATTTTCTGATCTTTTATTTTTTCTTCCTTATTTAAAATATTTGTTACTACTCCTCCGGTTATTCCGGTAACTAATGCTGCAAAAGGTCTTAAAAGAGCAAACGGTAGACCCAATAAAGAATATGTTGCTAATATTGAATCGACACCGGTTTGAGGAGTAGAAATTAAAAATGAAACAGTAGATCCTTTTGAAGCTCCGTTTTTTCTGAATGACAAGCCTGCAGGTATTACTCCGCAAGAGCACAAAGGCAAAGGGATTCCAAGTAATGTTGCATTTAGTACAGACTTGAAATTATTTTCTTTTAGCATTCTGCCCACTGTTTCATTTTTCATGAAAACACTAAGCATTCCTGCAAAAAGAAAACCAAAGAGAAGATACGGAGCCATTTCACCAACCAGGGTCCATAATTCCTTGAAATATTCAATAATAACTGCCATCTTTAATTAATTCATACGGTATAAATAACAACTAATGGGGATTTTGGTTGAAAGGAATAATGGTTATTAACTATTTTTTTTGGAAGCTCTCTTTATTTCGATTTGTACTGCTTGAATTTTTAAGCATAGATCTTATAATGTTTAAATAACACTTCATACCTACCAAAGCCGTACTTTCTCCCATTATAATGGGAGAAAGTACGGCTTTGGTAGGTCTCTGGTATGAATGTGAAAGGTTTGAAAAGTATCTTTTTGATGATAAAATTTTAAGTGAGAATCAGTTTTTCTATATATCCTGATAGTAAGCAATTATTTTTTATCCGTATTATTTTTTTCAGCTGATGAAATAATGCTATCACTAAGGTTTTTATATAAATTGCTAATATCCTTGTCCTCTTCAAGCATTTTTAAATGTTCAGCAATAATATTCATATCTTTTCTTTTTGCCGGTCCTGTTTGAGCATCTTGAGGGCTTATATACTTAACTTTTAGAGCTACTTCTTCTATAAGTGGTATTAAGATATCAAACGGCAGATTGTTCTTTTCTATGATCTTTTCAGCCAGATAATACATATGGTTTGTAAAGTTTGATGCAAATACTGCCGCCAAATGCAGTTTTTTCCTTTGTTCAGAATTGACATGCCTCACATCAGTAGTGACTGTTTTAGCAAATTGATGCAGAAATTCTTCGTTTTTACCTGTGTTGGCTTCTATACAAAACGGGATTACTGAAAAATCTGTATCCCTGCTCTTTGAAAACGTTTGAAGAGGGTATAGCACTCCATAGTTTTCAGAGTGATTTTTCAATATTTCAACAGGCAGGCTTCCTGAAGTGTGAACAATTAATTTGTTACTAAAATCAATGTTCTCAAGAACTGAATCGTAGGCGCTGTCACTAACAGAGATAATATATATATCGGCATCTTTATATATTTCCTCAGTTTTAGTGGTGTAACCACTAGCTAAATATTTTGCAAGCATTGACGCCGAATCTTCAGTCCGGCTATATATCTGAACTATTTCGTGCCCTTTTTCAATTAAAGCTTTTGATAGCCTTGTTGCCAGATTTCCGGCACCAATAAATACTATTTTTTGCATTTCAATACTTTTTTTAACAAATATATACCTGAGCTTTAATTTAATTGTTTATTCAGTCAATAAAATATTTTTTAATTCGTTTTGTCGTAACTTTGTTTTAGATCATTATTAGGGGAGTATAGTTAAACTAAATCTAAAAACAATGAAAAGAAATTTTTCTATTCTGATCTACAGCTTCCTTGTTTTATTTTTATACTCTTGCGAAGCTGATGCCGATGTTTACTCTTCAAGAATTGAACCGTTGATTATTGATCACAGTTGTTGCAATATTTTTAATGTTCCGGTTGCAGATATTGTAAAAGCAAAGCAAAAATTATCAATCGCTTATGGTCATACTTCTCATGGAAGCCAGATTCTTGCAGGCATGTATGGTCTGGATGAATTTATGGTGAAGAATGGATATGATGCCGGGACTTTTGATTTTAACTCAGAAGGGTCAGGGGGTGCTCTTAAATTTTATGATACACCGTTTTCAGGGGCTGAAGATCTGGGAAATCCTGACAGGACTTCCTGGGCTGATGCAACCAGAAATTATTTGAATAATCATTCAGAAGTGAATGTCGTTATGTGGTCATGGTGCGGACAAGCAGGATGGGCTTCAGTAGAAGAAATTCAAACTTATCTTGATCTGATGAATAAACTTGAGGAAGACTTCCCCGATGTAGTTTTTGTATATATGACAGGCCATTTGGATGGTTCAGGCATTGGAGGTGATCTTAACAGGAATAATAATATAATTCGCAAATTCTGTACCGATAACAAAAAAGTTCTTTTTGACTTTGCAGATATTGAAAGCTATGACCCTGATGGAAATGTAAACTATATGGAACTTAATTGCAACGACAATTGCGATTATACTGATCGATCTGGAAATAGTAAAAACTGGGCAACAGATTGGCAGGAATCTCATGTTGAAAATAAAGATTGGTATTATTGCGATGCTGCACATAGTCAGCCACTTAATGGCAACCGAAAAGGAATGGCAGCATGGTGGATGTTTGCTTCGATTGCAGGATGGGAAGAGATTGATACAACAGTGAGCTCAAACTTCTTGAATGATTCTGGATTTAATTGGTCGGTAATTGGCAATTCATTGAAGTTTAATTTCTCAAAAGAGGAGAATATTAACAACATTGAAATTTTTGATATTCAAGGGAGAAGGTTACTATCTGAAAATATGGGCTATGATTATTATGACTCATATTTGCTTCCGCTTGATAAAATATCTGATGTTGATAAAAGGAATGTTTTATTATTTAAAATAGAAACAGACAGAGGAATTCATTCCGGAAAATTTAATATTATAAACCGTTAAAAATTAGTTATGAGAGGAGATTTTTTTATATATAACGATGAGTTTATTCCTGCTGAGAACTTTAATGATCAGGAACAGGAAGGCATTGTTGTATATGAAGTTTTGAGAGTGAAAAACGGGTATCCGCTTTTTTTTGAGGATCATTTTAAGAGACTTATCAATTCATGTGAATTAATAAAGCAAAACGTAGATGTTGAAGTTGGAACTTTATTTGAAAAGATAACAGGTCTGGCTTCAAAAAACAATATTGAAGTTGGAAATGTAATGTTGAAATTTGTTTTTGGCAGATCTGAGCATAAGGAAATATTATATTTTATTCCTCATTCTTATCCATCAGAAGAAGATTACATTAAGGGTGTTAAAACAGGATTGCTTTATGCTGAAAGAATAAATCCGGAGGCAAAAGTAGAGCAGGGGATTAAACAGCTTGCTAATCAAAGGTTGGAGAAATCTGATTTATATGAGGTATTTCTTGTGGACAAAGAAGGTTATATTACTGAAGGAAGCCGTTCAAATTTCTTCTTTGTAAAGAATGAAAAACTATATACTACTCCTCTTAACAGAGTGCTGAAGGGTATAACTTTATTGAAAGTACTTGAAATTGCAAGGCATTATAAAATAGAAGTTGTATTTGACAGAATACCTGTATCTGATTTGAAAAACTACGAAGCAGTTTTTATAACAGGGACTTCACCAAAAATTCTTCCTGTAAATAAAATTGAAGATATTGAATATGATGCTGATAACAAACTTGTTAAGAAATTGATTAAGCATTATGACAAGATGATTACAGAGGATATTGAAAAATATTCAGATATGTAATTATTTTTGTGCTCATAAAAATTCAAAGTATGGGAAGAAGCCGTAGTAACAGGCCTTTTATTGAAAATGTTGAAATAACAGATATAGGTGCAGAAGGGAAAGCTATTGCAAAGGTTGATGATGTTGTAATTTTCCTTACGAATGTCATTCCCGGTGATATTGTCGATATTCAAATAACAAAGAAAAGGAAAAGATATCGTGAAGCTAAGGTGGTTAACTTTATTAAACATTCGCATGATAAGGCTGAACCTTTTTGTGAACACTTTGGTATTTGTGGTGGTTGCAAATGGCAGAATCTCCCATACGAAAAACAACTTTTCTATAAGCAAAAGCAGGTCGGCGATCAGCTGAGAAGGATAGGGAAGATTGACATGCCTGAAATGTTGCCAATCAAGGGTGCCTCTCCGATAATAAATTACAGGAATAAGCTTGAATTTACATTCTGCAATCAAAGGTGGTTGTCGAAAGAGGAAATAGACTCAGAAGAAGAGATTGTTAATAACGGTGCACTTGGATTTCATATCCCGGGTCTTTTCGATAAGGTGCTCGATATTCATAAATGCTGGCTTCAGCCTGAGCCTTCAAATTCTATAAGAAATTTTATCAGGGAATATTCACTTGAAAATGGGCTCGACTTCTTCGATATAAGGAATCAGAAGGGTTTTCTGCGTAACATTATAGTTCGTACTTCTTCAACGGGGGAGGTTATGCTAATTGTTGTTTTCTACAAGGAAAATAAGGAGAAGAGGGAAGGGCTGCTAAATGCTCTTAGTGAAAAGTTTAGTGAAATAACTTCACTTATGTATGTCATTAACGGAAAGGGTAACGATACAATTATCGATCAGGATGTATTAGTTTTCAAGGGTAACGACTTTATCTATGAAGAGATGGAGGGCTTGAAATTTAAGATAGGTCCAAAATCATTCTATCAGACCAACTCTTCGCAAGCTTATGAGCTTTATAAAGTAGTAAGAGACTTTGCTCAGCTTTCAGGAAATGAAACCGTATATGATTTATATACAGGAACAGGAACTATAGCCAACTTCATAGCAAGGGATGCAAAAAAAGTAGTTGGTATTGAGTATGTGCCTGAAGCTATTGAAGATGCAAAAATCAACTCAGAAATAAACAACATTAAGAACACTTCATTCTTTGCCGGAGACATGAAAGATGTTCTTTCTCAAGAATTTATAAATATTAATGGTCAGCCTGATGTGATAATAACTGATCCTCCAAGGGCAGGAATGCATGATGATGTAGTTGAGACAATTATCAAAGCTAATGCAATGCGAATAATTTATGTCAGCTGTAACCCTGCAACCCAGGCAAGAGATCTGGAATTGATGAAGGAACAATATTCAGTAGAAAAAATTCAGCCGGTTGATATGTTTCCACATACTCATCATGTTGAGAATGTGGTATTGCTGGTAACAAGGGATAAATAAATATTACTCAATATATTTCCAGATTATCCCTATATTTCTGGAGTGCATTTCCTTAACTTCATTGTTAATGGAAACTACATCACTGTATTGTTCAAATACAGGTAGAAACATTTCAATATTTTTTAAATCTTCAACAGATTTACCCTTTGCTTTTGCCTCCTGAACAAGCTCAACTACTTTTTTGCAGTATTCATTAACAAACTCAATGTTTTTC
>CAYXJA010000039.1:0-10174 GCA_964465425.1 uncultured Prolixibacteraceae bacterium
TTTATCTGGACTTTCTATGATTAATAATTATTTCACAGAATTCATTTATCAACATTGCAGTGGCTCCCCAAATAATGTAGTCATTTATTTTATAGCATGGAGTTTTTATTGTTGAGCTTCCTGAGTTCACAATTTCTTCTGTTATGTTGACAGGATTAAAGAATTCATAAATTGGCAGATAAATAATTTCATCAACTTCAGATTCGTTGACTTTTAAATTTGGTATTTCTTCAGAATATGCTAACACCGGATAAATCATAAAATTACTAACTGGAATATAAACACTTGAAATGTTTCCTATTATTTCAATTTTATTAGGATCCAGTCCTATTTCTTCGTCAGCTTCCCTGAGCGCTGTAATTGTATAATCTGATTCTCCTTTTTCAATTTTTCCACCGGGAAAGCTTATTTGCCCGGGGTGATATTTTAAATTCAGACTCCTTTTTATAAGACAGAAATAAAGAATATTCGCATTATTGAATAGAAGAATAAGAACGGCACTGTCAATGTATTTGGAAATATTTTTATCGGGAACAACAAGAGTTCTGTCTTTTGGAATCATTTTTAAATGAGCAATTTTTCCCGGCAACGATTTCTTAATTGCTACTTTAATTTCATCTATTGTAATATTGTCAATTAGCATAAAATAAAATTTTGCTATTCAACAGAAATTGCTTCAACAGGAGTAATTTTCGAAATATATAATGAAGGTAAAATAATCATGCAGATAATTGAAATCAAAGTTCCAATATTTAAAAATAAAATATAAATAAAATTCATTGATATTGGCACAGTATCTAAATAATATGAAGTCGGATCTAGTTTAAATGCTCCTGTAAAGTATTGAAACAAGCAGAACCCGATTCCGATGATATTTCCCCATAATAGTCCTTTTATTGAAAGAAATCCCGTGAGATAAAGGAAAACTTTTCTGATTTTGAAATTAGGATATCCAAGAGACTTTAGTATACCAATCATCCGGGTTCTTTCAAGTATAATTATAAGCAAGCCTGATATCATATTTATACCTGCAACACCAATCATTAGGACAAGAAGCACCCATACGTTCATGTCGAGTACTGATAACCAGGCAAAAATCATTGAATATCTTTTGGTAATACTAAAAACTTTAAGGGTACTTTCCTCACTGGAATTATTCATCGTGATATCATGAAGAGTCGGAAATACTTTATCAATCAGGTTAAAATCATTTATTTGAATTTCATAGCCACTAATTTGAGTTGAATCCCACTCATTAAGTTTCTGAACATTTTTAATATCAGAAATAATAAACACTCTATCGAATTCATCTAAGCTAGTTCTGTAAATACCAGTAATGTTGAATTTTCTATTTCTGGGAAGTTTCTCTCCCTCATTAAAAAAGAAGCAATATAACGGGTCTCCAATTTTTAGTTGCAATTTTAGGGCAATTTTTTCAGAAATAAGGACATCATTAGAGGTTGAAAAATTATTGTATTCAGGTACAACACCCTCTATTAAATTGGTTTTAAAAAAGCTTAAGTCGTAGTTTGAATTTACACCTTTGATAACCATTCCATGAATTTCGGAATCTGTCTTGATTATTCCGGGTTTGGTTGCATACATTTGCAGGTGTTTAACATTGGGAACGGAATTATATTTTTTAATTAAAGTTGAATCAACCTTAATAGGGACTGTTTCGAAAGATGAATTTGAATCAAAATTTACCACCTGAAAATGTGATCCGAATCCAATTACTTTTTCTCTTACCTGCTGTTTAAAACCAATAAGTATTGAGACAGATATTATCATTACAGCCAGGCTTAAAGAAATACTGGCCACTGCAATAGAGACTATCTTTCCGGAAATACCTTTGTTTTTTTCTTTTTCGAAAAATACTCTTTTGGCTATAAAGAATTCGGTATTCAATTTTAGAGGCTTTGAAATGTTAAGTGCTTAATTATTTTTATTATCCGGTTTTTTGGGATTATAATTTCTGTTTACAACGGGTAAAATTATAATACAAATCACACCAAGTAAAATAATTAATGCATTTGTGCTTGTATGTGCCAACAATGCAAATATTTTACCGTTGATGCTTTCTACTCCATAGAGAAATAAAGATTTTTCAACCATAAAGTGCCATGCGCCTATTCCTGCCTGGACGGGAGCAAGCATAGCTAAGGTTCCCATAACAAATGTAGTAAGACCTGCTTCAGGTCCAAGGTGTTTTGTGAAATCAAGACTAAAAAAGACACAATAAAGCATAAGAAAGTACATTAACCAAATAAAAATAGTATGAGCAATATATTCTTTGTATCGTTTCATTGTAATTACCGATTTAATGCCTTCGACAAATTCTGCGACTATTTTTTCAATTTGGTTTTCTCCTCTTTTTTTCTTTTTTATTTTAAAATATATGACAATTCCTGAAAACAATAAAATAAGACCGATCCATAAAAAAGGAGATTTGATGATAGAAAGAGCATTTTGAACAACTTCCGGATTTTGTTTTCCAAAATTTACAAGAACATCAAACTCTAATACTCCAACAATAAGGAAAAGTAAAAAAAGCATTATCACATCAACAATCCTTTCTGTTATAACAGTTCCAAATAATTTCGGGAATGGTATTTTTTCATATTTGGATAAAAGCCCGCATCTAATAAATTCTCCCATCCTTGGGAGCAAAAGATTCATAAAATAAGCTGCCATTACAGTAATAAAAGTATTGATTGTTTTGGGTTTTTCACCAAGGGGTTCAAGAGCGATTTTCCATCTTAAAGTTCTGCTGACATGACTTAGCAATCCTAAAAAAAGTGATAAAACTACCCAGAAATAATTTACGTCATTTTTAAGTGTTGATAAAATTTTATTGAAGTCCTGATTTCTGTATACAAGCCAGAAAAGTGTAATTCCCAATATTGTAAAAGCAATATATTTAATAATATTTAGAATCTTTTTTTTCAAAACAATAAAGATTAATGATGCTTTGTTAATTTTGCATTTATCCTGAGTAAATGTCCAACAATGATACTTATTTAGAATTTAAAACACAACTCCAATAAATTTTAAAATTATGAATTATGTTAGGGCCAAGAAGAATCTTGGGCAACACTTTTTAAAAGATTTAAATATCGCTAAAGACATAGTTGACAGTTTATCGGGGGATAACGAGTTAGTTTTGGAAGTAGGACCGGGAATGGGCGTTTTAACCGATTACCTTTTTAACGAGAAAAAATATCAAACTTTTATTATAGAGATAGATACTGAATCAATTGAATATTTACAAAAGAAATATCCGGATAATATAAGCAGAATCATATCCGGTGATTTTTTAAAAATGGATATTAATGAATTTTCAGGAGGAAAATCAATATCAGTTATTGGAAATTTTCCGTATAATATTTCTTCTCAAATATTTTTCAAAGTTTTGGAAAATAAGGAAATAGTATCAGAAGTGGTTGGGATGTTACAGAAAGAAGTTGCTGAGAGGATAGCTTCAGGTCCGGGTTCAAAGGAATATGGGATATTAAGTGTTTTATTGCAGGCTTTTTACACAGTAGAATATTTGTTTACAGTACATGAATATGTTTTTAGTCCGCCCCCAAAAGTGAAGTCGGCAGTAATCAGGGTGAAGAGAAATGATGTAACTGATTTAGGCTGCGATGAAGTACTTTTTAAAAAGGTAATTAAGACATCTTTTAATCAAAGAAGAAAGATGTTAAGAAATAGTTTGAAACCAATATGTCCAACAAATGATTGGGATCATCCTTTTATGGAAAAAAGACCCGAACAATTATCAGTTAAAGATTTTGTTGAGCTGACAAATATTATAGATTCAAGACAATTATTTGTTAAATGTTCTGAAATTTAGGATTCAGTTTTGAAACTTCCAAAATCATTGGTATTTTCAACCTGTTTTTTTAAAAGAAATTTTCTATTTTTTTTCGAGATATAACACATTAATATTCATTGATAAACAAAAAATAAATGAGTGATTTAAAGAAGATAAAATCGGCTCTGATTTCAGTATATAATAAAAATAGGGTAAATCAAATTGTTGAAAGGTTAAAAAAGTACGATATAAAGATTTATTCTACCGGAGGTACTCAAAAATATATTGAAGAATTAGGTGTAAATGTTACCGCAGTTGAAGATCTTACAAGTTATCCTTCAATTCTGGGAGGCAGAGTAAAGACTTTACACCCGAAGATTTTTGGCGGAATCTTAGGAAGAAGGGATAATAAAGAAGATATTAATCAGATGAATCAATATTCAATTCCTGAAATTGATCTCGTAATTGTTGATTTATACCCCTTTGAAGAAACTGTATCTTCCGGAGCAAGCGAAGAAGACATAATTGAAAAGATTGATATTGGAGGTATTTCTTTGATTAGAGCAGCAGCAAAAAACTTCAATGATGTAATTATTGTATCTTCAGAAAATGACTATGACAAATTGTTGAAGTTGTTAGATGAAAAGAATGGTTGTTCTTCGATTTCAGATAGAAAGGAATTTGCCAGAAAAGCTTTTGCAACTTCTTCTCATTACGATACTGCAATTTTTAATTATTTCAACAAGGGTGAAGATGATCTTTTCCGTGTAAGTTATAATGAAAGCAATATATTAAGATACGGTGAAAATCCACATCAGAGAGGTATATTTTTTGGGAATCTTGATGAAATGTTCGAAAGACTTCATGGTAAAGAGATTTCTTATAATAATCTTCTTGATATTGATGCCGCTGTAGGTTTAATTGATGAATTCAAAGAAAATACATTTGCAATTCTAAAGCACAATAACGCCTGCGGATGTGCATCAAGAGAATCATTGATTGAAGCATGGAAAGATGCTTTGGCCGGAGATCCCGTTTCTGCATACGGAGGTATTATCATTACAAATTCAATAATTGACAATGAAACAGCTACTGAAATTAATAAGATATTCTTTGAGGTAATAATTGCTCCCGGGTATGAAGACAATGCTCTCGAATTATTAAAATCAAAAAAGAACAGAATTATTCTTATAAGGAAAAATATTACCTTACCTTCGGTTCAATTCAGAAGTGTATTAAATGGAGTTTTATATCAGGATAGAGATATCAAGAAGGAGATTCCCGAAGAATTAAATTCTGTTACTTTTGTAAAACCAACAAAATCACAGATAGAAGATTTATTATTTGCCAATAAACTGGTAAAACAATCTAAATCTAATACTATTGTTCTTGCAAAGAATAAGCAATTACTTGCAAGCGGAGTAGGTGAAACTTCAAGAGTAGATGCATTAAAACATGCAATTGAAAAAGCTGAAAGTTTTGGATTTGATCTTAAAGGTGCAGTAATGTCTTCAGATGCATATTTCCCTTTTGCTGATTGTGTTGAAATTGCACATGGGGTAGGAGTTGATTGTGTAATTCAACCTGGAGGTTCAATAAGAGATCAGGATTCAATTGATTTTTGCAATGATCACAATATTGCAATGGTATTTACCGGAACTCGTCATTTTAAACATTAAGAAATATATATGGGATTATTTTCTTTTTTAACACAGGAAGTTGCCGTAGACCTTGGTACTGCGAATACAATAATAATTTACAATGATAAAATCGTTGTAGATGAACCATCAATTGTTACTATTGATCTTAAAACTGAAAAACTTGTTGCTATTGGAGAAAAAGCCAGGCAAATGCAAGGTAAAACACATTCTAACCTAAAAACAATCAGACCTCTTCGCGATGGAGTAATTGCAGATTTTAATGCTGCTGAACAGATGATCAGAGGAATGATAAAAATGATAAATACCGGGAACAGATTGTTTCCACCTTCACTAAGAATGGTAGTTTGTATACCTTCCGGAAGTACAGAAGTTGAATTAAGAGCAGTTAGAGATTCTTCAGAACATGCCGGTGCAAGAGAAGTCTATTTGATATACGAACCGATGGCAGCAGCAATTGGAATAGGTATTGACGTTGAAGCACCTGAAGGAAATATGATTGTTGACATTGGTGGAGGAACAACGGAGATTGCTGTTATTTCATTAGGTGGTATTGTTACGAATAAGTCAATAAGGATTGCGGGTGACGATTTAACAGCAGATATTATGGAGTACATGCGTCATCAGCATAACATCAAAGTTGGCGAAAGAACAGCAGAAGAAATTAAAATTAATGTTGGAGCAGCTATTTCTGAATTAGATGAACCACCTGCCGATTATATCGTTCAGGGACCTAATCAAATGACTGCATTGCCAGTTGAAGTACCTGTATCATATCAGGAGATAGCACACTGCCTGGATAAGTCTATATCAAAGATTGAAGCTGCAATATTAAATGCTCTGGAACAAACACCTCCGGAATTATATGCTGACATAGTAAATAAAGGTATTTATTTAGCCGGTGGGGGTGCATTGTTAAGAGGGTTAGATAAAAGGTTGTCGGATAAAATAAACATTCAATTTAAAATAGCTGAAGATCCTCTTAGAGCAGTTGCCAGAGGTACTGGGATTGCTCTTAAGAATGTAGATAAATTTCCTTTCCTGATCAGATAATTTGATTGAGGAGTAATTTAATGATGCAAAAAGATGATAACAATAACAATTTAATGAGATGAAAAGCTTATTAAATTTTCTATATAAATACAATCATCTTTTATTATTTGTAGTTATTGAAATTTTATGTTTTTCTTTCATTGTTAAGTACAACAATTACCATAGGGTGATTTTTTTAAATTCTTCAAATTCAATTTCGGGATTTGTATATGAGAGATCTAATATAGTTAAGAATTATTTTCAGCTTCAGCTAATAAATGATAAACTAGCTTCTGAAAATGCCAGGCTAAGAAATCAGTTAAGACTGATCAAAGAGTCTGATATCTTTTTAAAAGCTGTTTCTCCTATTGATTCAAGTATTACGAAGGTAATCCCGGCAAGAGTAATTAACAATTCAGTTAATAAACACGATAATTACATCACGTTAAATAAAGGATTTAAAGATGGTATCAGGCCCGATATGGGGGTAATATCTGCAGATGGAATTGTTGGGGTTGTTGTTAATGTTTCAAGAAATTATTCCACAGTATTGTCTTTGTTGAATGAGAGATGGTCAGTCAATGCAAAACTATTAAAATCAAATCACTTTGGTACTCTAAAATGGGATGGCGAAAATCCCCGCCAGGCAATTTTAAGTGAGATACCCTATCATGTTGAAGTTAATGAAGGAGATACTGTTGTTACTAGCGGTTTTTCAACTATTTTTCCGGAGGGTGTTAATATTGGTACCACCACTTTAGTCGAATATAATTCCGGAGATAATTTCAAGAAAATTTGGGTTCAGCTTTCAGTCGACTTTAGTAATGTCAATTATGTAGAAGTAATTGAAAGTAAAATATTTAAGGAAAGAACAGATCTTGAAAAACTAACGAACAATGAATAAAGGACCTGTTTGGTATATTATTTCTTTTATAGTGATAGTCCTGGTACAGGTGCTATTTATGAATAACTTACAGTTTAGTGGGTTCATAAATCCATACTTTTATATTTTATTTATTTTAATACTTCCTGTAAATATTCCGAAATATTTATTGTTGATACTTGGATTTATTTTGGGAATTACAATCGATATTTTTTCAAATACTCCCGGAATTCATGCTTCGGCAACGGTATTGATATCTTTTTTAAGGCCATTTTTATTCAATACTTATAACCTTGATGACCAGGAGAAATCTATGTTGCCTACAATTTCAAATCTTGGATTAATTTGGTTTCTGAGATATGCAGCTGTTCTAATAATAGTCCATCACTTATTTTTATTTTATATTGAAGCATTTTCTTTTAACGGATTTCTTAATACTTTAATAAGAAGTTTTTTTAGTTCAATCTTTACGTTTATTTTTGTGATTATTAGTCAGTTTTTAATTTTCAGGAAATAAACAAAGTGGACAGTTATTCGAAAAGAAAAAATATTATTCTTTTATTATTCTTTTTTGTAGGTATTCTATTTATTATTAAGCTTTTTAGTTTACAAGTAATAAATTCGTCTTATAAAAGGTCTGCCACAAGAAATGTAGTAAGAGAAGTTGTTGATTTTCCTTCCAGGGGATTAATATATGACAGGAATGGTGAACTGTTAGTTTATAACCAGGCTGTATATGACTTGATGGCTACCCCAAGAGAAATTGGAATCTTCGATACTTCATCGCTTTGTAACTACCTGAAGATTTCGAAAATTGAATTTACCAATGAATTAAAGAAAGCTAAAGCTTATTCAAAGTTTAAACCAACAGCAGTGGTTAAACAGGTTTCTCCTTCAAGTTATGCACTGTTGCAAGAGAAAATGTATAAATACCCCGGATTCTACTTTCAAACAAGAACTCTTAGAAATTACTCTCATAATATTGCAGCTCACGTTTTGGGATATATTGGAGAAGTGGATCAAATGGCTATGAATAAAGATCCTTATTACAGAATGGGCGACTATGTTGGAATAAATGGTATTGAAGGCGCATATGAAAATGAACTGAGAGGTAAGAAAGGAGTTTCTTTATTTTTAGTTGATGTTCATAATAGAGTTAAAGGATCTTATAATGATGGATTACTTGATACAGTTTCCGTAAAAGGAAATAATTTGATTACCACTCTTGACTGGAAACTTCAAGAGTATGGAGAATTACTGATGAGTAACAAAGCAGGAAGTATTGTAGCTATTGAACCATCAACCGGAGAAATTTTAACACTAGTTAGTTCACCTTCATATAAACCTGATATTCTGGTTGGTAGGAATAGAATCGAGAATTTCCCTAAACTACTAAACGATACTTTATTACCCCTTTTTAATCGTGCAACTAGTGCTCAATATCCTCCCGGTTCTACTTTTAAAATGCTACATGGACTGATTGCCTTACAGGAGGATGCAATTACTACATCATCTGCGTATAGTTGTAACGGAGGTCTTCACATCGGCAATTTTCACCAGGCATGTCACCATCATCAGTCTTTTTCAATAAACAGTGCAATCTCGGCTTCATGCAATGCATATTTTTCTCAGGTTTTCAGGAGAGTCCTGGATGCTAAAAAGTATAAGTCTCCAAAAGAAGGATATAATGCATGGAGAGATCATGTTTTAAGCTTCGGATTCGGGAATAGGGTAAGTATAGAGTTTAACGAAGAAGCTAAAGGTTTTATTCCTACATCTGAATATTATGACAAGAAGACATTTAAAGGATCAAAATGGAGGTCATTATCTGTTGTTTCTCTGGCAATAGGTCAGGGAGAGATTCAGACAACACCTCTTCAAATGGCTAATTATGCTGCGATTATTGCAAACAGAGGGCATTATTTTACGCCCCATGTTGTAAAGAAAATTGAAGGAAAAGAAATCAATCCTGAATTGTTAAAAAAGAAGAATACAACGGTTGATCGTATTAATTTTGAGTTGATTTTAGATGGAATGGAAGGCGTTTTAACCGGAGGAACTGCAAGTAACTGTAATATTCCCGGTATAAAAGTTTGTGGGAAGACAGGAACTGCACAGAATTCCGGAGTCGATCACTCAACTTTTATAGCCTTTGCACCAAGGGAAAACCCAAAGATTGCTATTGCTGTTTATGTTGAGAACGGGAAATGGGGTAATCTTTATGCAGGCCCTATTGCAACATTAATGATTGAAAAATACTTAAACGATTCTATACAACCCTCAAGACAGTGGCTTGAAACTAAAATGATAGAAACGAACTTGCTTTATCCGTATTTGCCTAATTACATTAAATATTACAAATAAGTTGTCAGGGAACTATAGCATATGGAAGAAAATTGACTGGGTAATTATCCTGGTCTATTTGTTTATGGTATTTGCCGGATGGTTAAATATTTATTCTTCTGTTTATAACGAAGAGCATAAGAGTATTTTTGACATGAGCCAAAGATATGGCAAACAAATGATATGGATCATTTGTGCTTTCTTTATGGCAGTGCTAATTATGGCCACCGACAGTAAAGTATTTGTGACATTTTCCTATTTAATATTTGGCGTTTTTATTTTTTTGCTATTTGCTGTTCTTTTTCTTGGAACTGAAGTTAATGGATCAAAATCATGGTTTTTATTTGGCAGTTTTGGATTTCAACCTGCTGAGTTTGCTAAATTCGGTACTTCTCTTGCTCTGGCAAAGTTAGTTAGTACATATAACTTTAGTTTTAAAGA
>CAYXJA010000040.1:0-1265 GCA_964465425.1 uncultured Prolixibacteraceae bacterium
CTTTCCATAATCCCTTTAGATACATCATTGCTCCAACCATGGCCGGAACTCCGGTTGTATAGCTTACTCCCTGTGCTCCGGTTTCTTTGTATGCATCCTGATGTTTGCAGTTATTATAGATGTAATAAGTCAGTTCTTTGCCGTCCTTCAAACCTTTAATCCTGCAACCTATTGATGTTTCTCCTGTATAGTTTTCACCAAGATCGCCCGGATTTGGCAAAACAGCTTTCAAAAACTGAATAGGCACAATTTCTTTTCCTTCGTACATTACAGGCACAATACTTGCCATGCCAATATTTTGTATTACTCGTAAATGAGTAAGATACTCCTGTCCGAATGTCATCCAGAAACGAGCTCTTTTTAATGTAGGAAAATTCTTGACGAGTGATTCAAGCTCCTCATGATAAATCAAATATGATTCCTTTGGGCCAATATTTGGATAATCCAATGGTTTATGTATCTCATGTGGCTCGGTTAATTTCCATTCGCCATTTTCCCAGTATTTGCCCTTTTGGGTTACTTCCCTGATATTTATTTCAGGATTGAAATTTGTTGCAAATGCTTTTCCATGATCTCCGGCATTGCAGTCTACAATATCAAGATATTGTATTTCATCAAAATGATGTTTTGCTGCATAGGCTGTATAAATACTTGTTACTCCGGGATCAAAGCCACAACCGAGAATAGCAGTTATTCCTGCCTCTTTGAATCGTTCCTTGTACGCCCATTGCCAGCTGTATTCAAATTTAGCTTCATTTTCAGGTTCATAATTTGCTGTGTCAAGATAAGCGGTTTTAGTAGCCAGACAGGCATCCATAATTGTTAAATCCTGATAAGGAAGTGCAACATTGACAACAAGATCAGGCTTGAATGAATTGATTAATTCAACAAGCTCTTCAACATTATTGGCATCTACCCTGGCAGTAGAGATTTTTTTTCCGCCTATTGCCTTTGCGATAGCATCACATTTTGACTTTGTACGGCTTGCAAGCATGATGTCAGTAAAAACATCAGGATTGGCAGCCATTTTGTGAGCAACAACAGTTCCAACACCGCCTGCTCCGATAATGAGTACTCTTCCCATTTACTTTTTCTTCAGATTTAAATTATAAGTAATAATTTTTTGTATGGACAAATATCCACATTTTTTAAAACAATAAAGAATCATTACAACTGATTCTTGTCACATTTTAAAACAATTATTATACCTTTTTTTAAACTATACCTGAAAATCCCATAAATGCCATTGCAAGTATTCCGGCTGT
>CAYXJA010000040.1:1365-4685 GCA_964465425.1 uncultured Prolixibacteraceae bacterium
GCAATTACCAGAATAAAGGAAATTGTCTGAAGATATTCAATGTGAAGTGGATTGAGTATATATTTCTGTATTATGAACGTTGTTATTGTTGCCAATACAAGTACGAATGTCACTGCTGCAGTCATTCCCAGAGCTGTTTCAATTTTTTTTGAAACTCCAAGGAAAGGGCAAATACCTAAAAATTGAGTCAACACTATGTTGTTGACTATTATTGCCGATATTATTATCAGAATGTATTCCATAACGCTTTATTTTCAGGCTTTTTTCTTGTTGATAATATTTACTATTGCAATCAGGAATCCCAATACAATAAAGGCTCCCGGTGCAAGTACAAAAGCCAGCATACCATATTGTTCAGGGAAAATTGACAAACTGAATATCTTTCCTGTTCCAAGCAATTCACGTGCACTTCCAAGTACTGTCAATGCCATGGTAAAACCAAGCCCCATGCCTAATCCGTCTATTCCGGATGAAATAATTGTATTTTTTGAAGCAAAGGCTTCTGCTCTTCCAAGTACAATGCAGTTAACCACAATCAAAGGAATGAAAATTCCAAGACTCTTGTATAAGCCCGGAACATAAGCCTGCATAACCATCTGTACTATTGATACAAAGGCAGCAATCACTACAACATAGGCAGGAATCCTTACTTTATCGGGAACTACATTCTTTATTGATGATATTGCCATATTCGACATGAAAAGAACAAACGTAGTTGCTAATCCCATTCCAAATCCGTTGAACGCTGAACTTGTTGTTCCAAGAGTTGGGCAGGTGCCCAGTACAAGTACAAGAATCGGGTTTTCTTTAATAAAACCTTTTATGAAGTTTTTCCATTGGTTCATTGATGTTCTCCTTCCTGTTTTGTGGCAGATGATACTCCGTCAAATTGTTTATCCAAAGCTGAATAAGCTCTGTTTACTGATTCAAGGAACGCCCTCGATGATATTGTTGCAGCTGTTATTGCATCTACGCTTCCTCCGTCTTTCTTAACTTTGAGCGGCCCTTCGGAAATATTCCTTCCAATTACGTTCTGCTCAGGTTTATTGCTGTCGTTAAACCAGATACCCATTTTAGAACCTAGTCCCGGCGTTTCTGTGTGTTTCAATACCTGATAACCAGATATGACACCGCTCTTGTCAAAACCTACCATTATTTCAATATAGCCGCTATATCCACTGTTTGAATATGTCTTTACTGCATTTGCAATTATCTCTCCTGCTGAATCAAGTGCCGGATAAATTTCAAGACTATCGCCTCCATCAGCAGGCTGAACTTTATATGTTGTTCCAAGCTTGTCGTACTTAGGAAGTACACTGGCAACTGCTTCATTTTTAAGCTTTAATTCAGATCCTGCAATTGCTTCTTTGGTCATGTTGTTGACAAGTCCCAGTGAAGCTGAAGCTACCGCCGTAATCCCGAAAAGGGATATAACCATGTTTTTAAATGTTGATTTAAGCTGTGCCATCTTTATTAAGCTCCAAAATGTTTTGGTTTGATATAATTGTTTATTAGCGGTGTAAATGCATTCATTATAAGTATTGCAAAGGAAATACCCTCAGGATAAGCTCCCCAGAGCCTTATGCAAACGGTTATAATCCCAATTCCAATTCCAAATACAATCTGCCCGGTTCTTGACATCGGTGATGTTACCATGTCGGTTGCCATGTATATAGCTCCAAGCATTACTCCTCCAGTTAGTATATGATACAATGGATCAATGTTTTGTTCAGGATTGATAAGCCAGATTATTCCTGTAAATATGAATACTGAACCAATAACTGAAACCGGAATATGCCATGTTATCACCTTCCTTATAAGAAGAAAGACAAATCCAATTAAAAGCAATAATGCTGATATTTCACCAAGCGATCCTCCGATGTTACCCAACAGCAAATCGCCGTAATCAGGCAGCTTTTTCATCATTTCACTTGCTGATTCTCCTGTTTTTAGCCCTTCTTTTATTAATGACAATGGTGTTGCTCCGGAAACGGCATCTGTTGCTCTTAAATTCTGAGGCCAGGTAGTCATTTGAACAGGAAATGAAATTAATAGGAAAACTCGTCCAACAAGAGCAGGATTGAAAGGGTTTTGTCCTAATCCGCCGAACGACATTTTTGCAATACCTATAGCTATTAAAGCCCCGATTATGACAATCCAGAATGGAAGCGTAGCCGGAAGGTTCATTGATAATAAAATGCCTGTTAATATTGCTGATCCGTCGTTTATTGTTGGGATGACTTTTAATATATACTTCTGTATCAGCCATTCAAAAAGAACACACGACACTACTGAAACTAAAGTTACAATTACTGCCGGCAACCCGAATACATAGAATGACCATAACAAGGCTGGTGCCAATGCTATAATAACACTATACATTATTTTCTTTACAGAACTGCCGTCATGCAGATGTGGCGATGGCGATATTGTCAATAGTTTGTTCATTTCTATTTCTTTCTGTTACGTATAATGTTTCCGACTTTAGCTTTTCCAAATCTTATATAATCAAGTAATGGTCTGTTGGCAGGACAAACGTAACTGCATGACCCGCACTCTATACAATCCATTATCTTGTTTAGTTCTGCTTTGTCAAATATTACTTTTTCAGAGAGTGTCATCAGTAAATATGGTTCAAGTCCCATAGGACAAGCCGTGACACAACGTCCACACCTGATACAGTTTAAAGCTTTTTTTCTATGTGACTCTTCATCATCCAGCATTAAAACTCCTGACGTACCTTTAGTTACGGGAATATCACTCGAACCTACAGATCTCCCCATCATCGGACCACCCATTATTACTTTCGAAGTAGTTTCAGGCATCCCCCCTGCTGCTTCAATAAGATAGGAAACAGAGGTTCCAATCCTTACTCTAAAATTTGAAGGGTTCTTAATTGATTTGCCTGTTACCGTTACAACCCTTTCAAATAAGGGTTTGTTCTTGGTAACTGCTTCATAAACAGCATGTGCTGTTGATATGTTGTTCACTACCACTCCTGTTGAAATTGGCAGTTTTCCTGATTTGACTTCCCGGCCTGTAACTGCTTTAATAAGTTGTTTTTCTCCTCCCTGCGGATATTTCACCTTCAGCGGACATATATAAATGTTGTTATATTTTTTGGAAAGTTCTGTCAGGTGGTTAATTGCATCAGGCTTGTTGTTTTCAATACCAATAATTGCCTTATCAACATTTAAGGTCTTCATTAAAAGCTTTACCCCAATAAGTATTTCTTCGCCTTTTTCAAGCATAAGCCTATGGTCAGCAGTGAGATAAGGTTCACATTCAGCTCCGTTAATAAGTAATAAATCAGCTTTTTC
>CAYXJA010000040.1:4785-6496 GCA_964465425.1 uncultured Prolixibacteraceae bacterium
TTTCGGCAGGATGAATTCCTCCTATATTAAACGTTTTCAACACTTTGTTCTTCTTTTAATTCCTGTACCTTACGTGCAGGGAAATTAACTTCAATTATTGAATTGGTAGGGCAAACTGAAACGCATTTCCTGCAAAGCTTACACTTGTCGGAATCAATAAATGCTAGATTGTTTTTAATCTCTATTGCCCCGAATTCGCATACTTTCTCACATTTGCCACAGCCAATACATGCTACATCACACGACTTTTTAGCTATAGCACCCTTTTCTGTATTTCTGCATGCTACATATACCTTCCTGTTTTTTGGCATTTGCCTTCGCAGTTCTATCAGGAACTTCGGACAAGCCTTTACACATGCTCCGCAAGCTGTACATTTATCATCATCAACTTCAGGCAAGCCTGTTACAGAATTCATGTGTATTGCATCAAATTTGCACACCACACAACAATCACCAAAGCCAAGACAACCAAACTGGCACCCTGTGTCTCCCGATGAATTCATTGCTGCTATTGCACAAGTCGACGCTCCTTCATATACTTTATCTTTCTTTCTGAATTCGCAAGTCCCGTTACATCTTACAAGGGCTTTCCTTGAAGCCTTTTGCTGTGCATCAAGTCCCATGATTTTTGCAACATTCCCCATTGTATCGTTTCCTCCTACCGGACAGAATTTATTGTCCAGCGAGTTTGATTTAACTATTGCTTCAGAAAAGGCATGACACCCGGCAAACCCGCATCCCCCGCAATTGGCCGATGGAAGCGCTTGTTCTACTTCTTCGATCCTCGGATCTTCATATACATGAAATTTTTTGGATGCCAGATATAGAATTATTGCAGAAATAATACCTAACAGACTTAAAACAAGAATTGTATATAGTAATGCTGAAGACATAATTAACTAATTGATGTGAGAAACATTGTAAGTAAACTTTTTGCTGATATTTCTTCTGAATATATACAAAATCAAATAATATGGTATTATCGATGTTAAAGCCAACAAAGCTACTAATAATTCGTTTTGTATAAAAGAAGATGTTATTATTAAGGTGGTAATTATTATTGCCAAAGGCAGTACGTAACTGAATAATATCGCTTTAAGACCAAGTGAAGTTTCAAGTTCAACCATCACTTCCTGACCGATCTTGTAATCACTTGAATTACATTCTATTTCGAAGTCTTTATCTGCCTTTTCAGCCATACTGCATGCTCCTTTAATGTTGCAACTTGCACAGCCGGATAACACAGTCATTCCAACTTTAATTTTCCCGGGGTTAATTTCTTTTACAAAGCCGTTGTGAATTACTTTGTTGCTTGAATCCATAAGGGTTTAATTTGAAATCGGTGCAAAACTATACCTTATTTGTAAAGTTGAAAATGATATCTGATTGTTTTTTACAACATATTATAGTACTTGCTGTGCAATCTATTTTTCTTGAATTTATATCTTGCTAATAACGAATAAAATAGAAGAATTCGATATGTGTATTTTGTAAAAATATTTGGATTTGAATATTCAAGATAATAGTTCAAAAATAAAAAGGCTGCCTTATTTCTAAAGCAGCCCCTGAATAAAATTTAATCTGGTCGTTATTTAATGAGCTCTACGCTTCTTTTCACAAATTGATCCAAAGCTTCACCCTTAAGCATGTTGTTTGCAAGTAATGCAAGGTCTACAAGTTGTTTGGCAAGCTTGTTGTCTTTTCCAAATTC
>CAYXJA010000040.1:6596-10054 GCA_964465425.1 uncultured Prolixibacteraceae bacterium
CCGTACATGTTCATGCCAGGCTGAATGGCCCCCATGTCTTTCATCCTTCTCATAAATTCATTCTGAGTGATGACCATTGGCTGTGCTTCTGCTCCCAAATCTTCAAAGGTAACGTAGTAGTTTGCTTCTCCTTTTGGTGCTACAGCACTGAATACAGGCTCGAGTTCATCCCTTTCTTCATCAGAGAGTTTTAATTTATCCTTGTCATCCTTGACAATCAATCTGTCAACTACATCTGAATCAACTCTTGTGTAGCGCTTTTTATAATCTTCCTGCTCAAATTTATTAATCAATGGCGCTGTAAGTATGCTATCCATCAATAGTACATCGTAGCCTTTGCTCTTCGCTGCGGAAATGAAAGTGTACTGCTCTTCCTTGTTGTTGGCATACAGATGAATGAGATTGTCATCCTTGTCCTTTTGATTTTCCTTGATGATATTTTCGTACTCTTCTATCGTGAAATACTTATCGTCTGTATTTTTATAGAGGTAGAATTTCTTAGCTTTTTCTGCAAACTTTTCGTTTGATAGTATTCCGTATTCCATGAATATCTTCAGATCATCCCATTTCTTTTCAAAATCAGCACGGTCATTCTTAAATATTTCTTCAAGACGATCAGCCACTTTCTTAGTTATATGAGAAGAAATCTTCTTTACATTATGGTCGCTCTGTAAGTAAGAACGCGAAACATTCAACGGAATATCAGGTGAGTCAATTACTCCATGAAGTAAAGTAAGGAATTCAGGTACTATTTCTTCAACGTGATCGGTGACAAACACCTGGTTGCTATATAGCTGTATTTTATTCTTTTGAATTTCAATAGTATTTTTAATCTTCGGGAAATATAAAATACCGGTAAGCTTGAACGGATAATCTACGTTAAGGTGAATGTTGAACAATGGCTCATCTGATACAGGGTAAAGTTTACGGTAAAAATCTTTGTAATCTTCATCCTTCAAATCAGTTGGTTTCTTTGTCCATGCAGGTTCTGTTTCATTGATTTGATTATCCTTGTCAGTGTCAACATACTTGCCGTCTTTCCATTCTTTTACCTTTCCAAATATGATAGGCACAGGCAGGAATTTGCAATATTTCTCAAGTAATGATTTTATCCTGTCTTCTTCCAGAAACTCGTTTGATTCCTCAGAGATGTGCATTACAATGTCTGTACCAATTGATACGCGTTCAGCTGAATTCAATGTGTATTCAGGTGTTCCATTACAACTCCAGTAACATCCTTCTGAATCCTGTTTGTAAGATTTGGTAATAACTTCAACCTTGTCGGAAACCATGAATGACGAATAGAATCCCAAACCAAAGTGACCAATGATTGCCGCTGCATCGTTCTTGTATTTTTCAAGGAAATCGTTTGCTCCGGAAAAAGCAATCTGGTTGATATATTTCTTCACTTCTTCCGAAGTCATCCCAATACCTGAGTCAGAAACAGAAATGGTCTTTTTGTCCTTGTCAACTTTTACAATCACCTTAAGATCATTCACTTCTCCAACATATTCACCCTTAAGGGCCAATGTCTTCAACTTCTGGGTTGCATCTACTGCATTTGAAATAATTTCTCTAAGAAAGATTTCATGGTCAGAATAAAGGAATTTCTTGATGATAGGGAATAGATTTTCACTGGTTACTCCAATTTTACCTTTTGACATGGTTCTTATATTTTACGTTATTAATCTGATTTATTATGCCCTTTCTGTTCAAAGTACGTGCCACAAAAAAAATGCTGTCGATTTGACATTTTATATAAAATATGTCAGTAAAGTTCTATATTTTGGTGGCAAAAATTCAATTTTCAAAACAATGATTTCTGCCGACGGAAAGAGAATGATAGTTGCTACTGACCTTGACGGTACTATTCTTAACGATGAAAAGTTTATTTCATCAACAGATGTAATCTCTCTTAAATCATTGGGTGACTGTAATTATATCAGAGTGGCAGCAACCGGACGAAGTATGCACAAGGTTAATGAAGTTCTTAATCCTGATCATCCTTTCGATTATATTGTTTTTTCTTCAGGTGGGGGAGTGTACGACTGGAAAAAACATGAAATCCTTACTTTTGAAAGCTTTAAAAACCACACGCTGAAAAGCTTGATTGAATTTATGCTTACTGCAAAGCTCAACTTTTTTGTTTATGAACCAATTCCCCGCAATAATATTTTCGTTTATCATGAAGGTGCAGGTCCTTGCTCCGAATACAGCGATTACCTTGAACGGCATGCTGGTGACCATGCTCCGCTGACTCCTGATAATCAACCCGAAGAAGCAGGACAGATCATGGCAGTCATCCCCAATGATACTCATCTTTTTGAAAGTATAAAATCAGAAATATTGTCAGCTATCACAGGTATAAAGGTCATCCGCACTACTTCTCCTGTAGATAAAAAATATATCTGGATCGAAATTTTTCCTGACACAGTATCAAAGGGGCACGGCATAAAATGGCTTTGCAATTATTTGAATATCGATCATGAAAATACTATTGGCATTGGCAACGATTTCAACGATCTTGATATGCTTGAATTTGTAAAACACCCTTACGTTTTAGGCAATTCGCCCGATCATCTTAAGGATTTGTTCCCATTCATCGAAAAAACCAATGAAGAAAGCGGTTTCAGTGAAGTGCTGAAGATAATGGGCATTTTATAAACATGACAAATATTTCTCCGCGATTTCAATTTGTCCGGGTTTACCCAGATCAAGCCAAAATTCAGAATCATCAATCCAACCTTTGATAGTGCGCTTCTCAGCCAGTCTGAGATAAAGAGATGTGATTGAAAATTTTCCTTTTTCTTCTATCAAGTCAAATATATCAGGAGAAATAACCTGTATTCCGCTGAAAGCAAACATCTGCGAATTGTAAAATTCTTCGTTGGAAATAATTTCTTCGCCGGTAGTGGTATTGACCCAACCTGTCAGTTTCATTGATTCATCAAACATGAAATAGCGTGAAGTAAGTCTGTTTTTCACTACCAATGTTGCAATAGCTTGGTTTTCCTTATGATATTCAATTAGTTTACCAATATCGACAGATGAAATTATATCTACGTTGCAGGCTATGAAAGGTTCATTTCCGTCAAGAAAACATTTAGCTTTCAACAATCCTCCACCTGTATCCAGCAGAAAATCACTTTCATCGGAAATGTTTATTCTAATACCAAACTCATTATCTGACAAGTATTTGATTATGTCCTTTGAGAAATGATGAACGTTTACTGTAATATCATCAATGCCATATTTCTTTAAAAGATTGATGGAATGCCAAAGAAGCGGTTTGCCATTGAGTTGTACTAAGGCCTTTGGACAATTGTCCGTCAATGGTTTTAATCTGGTTCCCAGTCCTGCTGCAAATATTATGGCTTTCATTCAGTATAAATTTCAAATATAATCAGAATCTTATAGTGTTTCAGATGCAAGATTAATCAAAAAAGCATTGTTGCAAT
>CAYXJA010000041.1:0-10025 GCA_964465425.1 uncultured Prolixibacteraceae bacterium
TTTTCGACAGTTATTTTTCAACAGGTTATGAAGATGCAGAACTAGGATTAAGAGCATTTATTAATGGAAAAAAGATTGTGTTATGCGAGGATGCAACAGTCTATCATAAAGTAAGCAAGTCAGTATCAAAGGTTACCGATGAAAAAAAGATTCAAAAGATATATGAAGATAAAAACTATACGTATCTAAAGCTTATGCCGGTTGGAGTATTGATATATAATTTTATTCCTAACGCTTTGAGGTTTTTACTAATCATTCTTATCCATCTGCTTACATTAAGATTCCGTTTTATAAAGAATTATTTAGTTTCCCATTACCATACACTCACAAATGACCTGGGTACTATTCTAAGGGCACGAAGCAAAATGAGAGGAAAAAGAAAGATAAAATCATCAACAATAATTAAAAATCAAAGATTCGTCTTTTATCATGATGTAATCCGTTTCTATAAGTTCATTTTAAAAGGAGAAAAAAACAAGCTTGAAAAGTATTAAAATAAGCATATGCACATTGCAATAATAGCAGATAGTCTTGACATTCAGAATGCCGGAGTACATGTTTACACAAAAAACATGATAAGATCACTACAAGAGAAAGGAACTCACAAAGTGACAATATTCCGCCTAGAATCAAATTCTGAAGATCAATTTAAGAATGAGATTATTGTAAGACGAGTAATACCATTTTTAAAGAAAGACCCTTTGAGGTTGTTTTTCAAACTGCCAGCAGCTATCAGAATGATAAATCCTGATATAGTAATTGAGCCTGCTCATTTCGGACCTTTCAACCTTCCCGGAAGAATAAGGAGAGTTACTATAATTCATGACCTCACTCCGATAATGTTCCCGCAATGGCATGATTTTTTTAGCCGGACTTTACAAAAGATCTTTCTTCCAAAAATCATAAAACGATCTTCGTTAATAATAGCAAATTCTGACTATACATTAAGTGATATTATAAACTATTATCCAGCTGCTTACAACAAAGCAATCAAAATTTATCCGGGTATAGATCCCTATTATTCAGCTAATTTCCAGAATATTATAAAGAAGGAAGATTTCTTTTTATATACCGGGACTATAGAACCAAGAAAGGATTTAACCACACTACTGGAAGCCTATGGCCTTTTCCGCAAAAAAAGCAATCTTAAACATAAACTAATTATCTGCGGAAATAAGGGTTGGAAAAACAATGAATTTCATAAGAAGCTGGATGAGCACCCCTATAAAGAAGATATAGAATTGAGAGGTTATATTGATAAAGAAACATTGAGGAACTTATATAAAACAACAGCTGCATTCATTTATCCTTCACTTTATGAGGGTTTTGGTTTGCCAGTAACTGAAGCAATGAGTTGTGGCGCTCCATGTATAATAGCAAGAGACTCTTCCCTTATCGAAGCTGGAGGAACAGCTGCAAAATATTTTAATCCCGGAGATGCTGAGGATTTGTATGAAAGATTAAAGGAGCTTACAGAATCGGAAGAATTGAAAGGACAAATGATAAAAAAGGGCATTGAACATTCCCGGCAATTCACATGGGAAAATTATGCCGCCATTTTGGAAGAAGAACTATCGAAAATAATGTAAGCAATGAAAATACTCTTCGTAACCGATTATTATTATCCGCACATAGGAGGAGTTGAAAAACTATTTATGTCCCTTGCCGAGAGCCTTGTTGAAAAGGGTAATAAAGTTTCGGTAATTACATGGAGACATGAAAGAAAACTTAAAAAAAGAGAAATAATTAACGGAGTAGAAATAATCAGAATAAATTCATTTTCGAGGGCCTTTTTTTCAATATTTGGATTAACTGAAATAATTTCATTGGCAAAAAAAAGTGACTTGATTCACACATCCACATACAGTTCTGCTTTAGGAGCTTACATCGCTTCACAATTAACAAAAACCAAGATAATAATTACAGTACATGAAGTATGGGGTAAGTTGTGGCTTTCATTGCCTCACATCACTATGATATCGCGTTACGTGTACAAGTTGTTGGAAAAAATTATCCTGAAATTAAAATTCAACAAATACATATCAGTATCTGAAAACACAAAGAAAGAATTAATAAAGCTTGGTATAACAAATAATAAAATTGAAGTAATATATAACGGAATCGATTATAACTTGCCTAAATGGAAAGGTATATTGGAACCATATACTTTCACTTTCTTTGGGCGGGCAGGGATTTCAAAAGGCCTGGACATAATGATAAAAGCTTCTGAAGCAATTTATAAAGATTACCCTTTTTCAAAATTCAAGTTTATTGTATCTCCCCAGATAAAAAGTCTCTATAAAAAATACTTAACGGAAATAAAAACAGGATTGATAAAAGATTCATCAGAAATTAAAACCAATCTGCCATTCGACGAGCTTACACAAGAATTAATTACTTCCAGTTGTATAATAATCCCCTCCTATTCAGAAGGATTTGGATTTACTGCAGCAGAGAGCTCTGCAATGGGAATACCAATTATATCATCAGGGAAAGGTTCACTACCGGAAGTAGTTTCGGGGAAAGTAATAACAATGAAAAATCTTAGTCCGGAATCTTTAAAAGAAGCAATGATAAAAGCCATCAATAATGATTTTGAAACAGTTCAAGAAAAACAATTTACTATTCAGAACTTTATAAATAATCACCTGAAATTATATAGTGATATAACCAAATGAAGGGAAAAAACCTATTTGTTTTGCTGAACCTTAAGCTGTTTCACTAGTTGAATGTGTCCCGGAATAGATTTATCATTAGTAATAGAATAAGCCTTTTCGAGATAACTAATAGCTTCATCATAATCAAAAGTATTTATACAAGAATTAGCGTATAACAACATTGCTTCAACGTTATTTGGATTCAAGTCAAGCGATTTTTTTAAATATTGTTTTGCCTTTACCCGATCATTTGAAGTGAAATAAGCCTTACCTGCAAATAAATAAGCGTCACTGCTTACAGGTGAATTTTTTATCCATTCGTTAGCAATTTCAAAAGCTTTAGCATAATCTTGTCTTTCAAAATAATATCCGAATATACTTTTATTTGCATTTTCATCTGATGGTTTTTCCTTCAACACCTCTTGCATATATTTTAAGCCTTTCTGATGTTCCTTTATGCTAATATTATATGCTGCAAGGACTTTCCTTGATTGAATCCTGAAGTTTTTATCTTTGGAATCCAAAAGTTCAGTATAATATTCAACAGCTTTTAGTTGCTGTCCGGCCTTCAAATAGTGCAATCCCAGTTCGGCAGTTACTTCTTCATTATCAGGATCTAATTTCTTTGCTTTTTCAAAACACTCAATAGTCTTTAATGTGTTTTTATCCCCAGTATCCTTATACATTTTGCCAAGAGCAAACCATCCTCTGTAATAATCAGGGTATCTTTCTGTCACTTCAGACCATAATGAAATACGGTCTTTCCATACAACATTTCTGGCAACAGTTCCAATTGACATTAAGATTAATATACTTGCGGCAATAGGTTTTAAATACGCAGGCTTTTTAGTAAAAAGGAAATAGTCAAGTGTTCCAAAAAGGGCAATAGCAAATCCTGCCAATGGCAAATACATCCTTTGATCGAACATTGGGTCAGTGATAGGAATGATTGACGATTCAACTAAAAGGGTTAAGAAAATCCATAATATTCCAAAAGTAACTAATGGTGATTTTTTCAACATATATGCACCATATCCGAGAATACCAATTAAGAAAAGCATCCCTGAAATAACTTTAAAAGTTAAAAATCCATCGGCAATCTTTACACCATGATCAATAGATAAACCTAATGGTATCAACATCATTCCAAAGTATCGCGGTATAACATACATTTGGGTTGCTAAATAATTCAAGGAGGATATTTTATCCGTTTCAGCAGGAATTCCATAAATAGAAATTCCTAAAATAAAAGCAGAAATCAATACACCTGCGAAAACAATTGAGTATGTTTTATATACTTTACCATCATTGTTTCTGATAAAGAAACCCTCAATGAGTAAAAATATCAAAGGAAAAATAATTGCATTTTGTTTTGATAGAGAAGCTATTATTCCGGATAAAAAGGCAAGAAAAATAAAGACCAGAGATTTTAATTTTTTCTCTTCTTTTAGATAACCTGTTCTTCCAATAAAATATAATAGGGCAGAAATAATTAAAAATAACCCGGCAAGGGCGCTCATTCGCTGAATGATATATGTAACTGATTGAGTTTGTACAGGCTGAAGCAAAAAGAAAAGAGTAATTACTAAAGCCAGCAATGGATTATCTTTATTAACTGTTGAAGATTTGAATAAAACATTAAGCAAGAGAAAAAGAAAAAACCCGGTAAGAATATGAATTATAAGATTAAAAAGATGATAACCAAAAACCTTTTCTCCGTGAAGAGAATAATTAATTGCAATAGTAAAAAAAGAAGCAGGTCTTTCGTTAATTTTCAACCAGTTATCAATATTTTTAAAATAATCGAGTGAATGAACTGATTCCCGGAAAGAAATCTGATTATGATCATCAAATTGAAATGGCACACTAAAGCTACCTGAATAGATTAAAAAAACAGTAATGGAGATAAACAAAAGTACATACCACTTGTTTTCTGTAATTTTATTTAATAATGTCTTTTGGCGAATCTGAGACATTTGTTGTTTTGGTTTCATCATTAACTTTATTTTCGACTTTGTTTTCTATTTCTTGTTTAAAAAGGGCTAGTTCCTGAGCAAGAACTTTAATTTTTTCAGCCTGCTTTGAGATTATGATTGAAAATTCAATTAAAAGAAAAATTATTCCAACAAGTAAAATAATAAAAAGAACAGAAGGGGCATAAGCGATTCCGAAAATAGAAGCTAACCAGTCAATTCCTCTCCTCCAGAAGGATAAAACAATAAAAACCAAAGATACAGAAAGCCAAATCAAAGAATACTCAGTTTTAAGTTTTCTTTTTCTTACCAGATTAATGACAATTGCAAAAATCAATAAACTTGCTGTAACTGAAATTATTTGTATTCTGTCCATAATAATTAAGAATTAATTTCCCGTGGTCTTAAACAAGCCATCAGCATAGAAATTATCACTTTTATCATATAGTAAGGACCTTTATGATAAGGGATAGAAGAAATACCCCCTTGCCGGGAATACATCTGAGTGAAAACCTCTTTAATAGAAAACTTATTTCTGGCAAGAAGAACTACAATTTCAGGTTCAGGATAATCAACCGGATATTCATGCATAATAAAATTTACAACTTTCTTGTTGAATGCTCTGAATCCTGAAGTATGATCTCTGATTCTTTTTCTGATCAAAAAAAGACTTAATACCTCAAACACCTTAATACCAATTCGTCTTAAGAAATCCGAGTTTTTAGTTTTATTGTCACCAATAAAACGAGATCCGATGCAAACATCACATTCACCGGATAAAACCATATCGACCAGTACCTTCACATCTTTTGCCTGATGTTGTCCATCAGCATCAAACTGAACAGCGCAATCGTAATTATTCTTTGCTGCATATTTCAAACCGGTTTGAACAGCACCCCCAATGCCAAGATTAACAGGTAAGTCAACCACTATTGTATTTGGAGTATTCCTTGCCAATTCAGAAGTCATGTCTGCAGATGCATCGTTAATAACAATGCAATCATATGCAGGGCATTCATTATGAAGAGCTTCAATAACAGAAGTTATCGTCACCTCTTCATTATATGCCGGAATTATAATTAGTACTTTTGGATCCATCTTTAAAATGAAAAGTGAAACTAATAAAAAAAATAAAATCAAAAGATAATTTAAAACAAAATACTAATAAGCTGTCTTAAAACTTATTGTTTTTGTATTTTTGCGGTTCAATAAAAAAGGGAGATTATATTAATAATTAATGTTTACAGGACAAAAAATAGCAATAATAGGCAGCGGGAGTTGGGCAACTGCATTAGCTAAGATATTAATGAACAATACAGGTACTATAAACTGGTTTATCAGGAGTACTGAAAATATAGACTATTTCAAAAAAAACAGCCATAATCCCAACTATTTATGTGATGTAATATTCAATGTCAGCAATATAAATTTTTATAATGACATTAACGAAGTATGTGAATCATCAGATATCCTCATATTTGTAATACCTTCTGCATTTTTAAAAGAATCATTAGCAAAACTGACAGTTGACATAAGTAAGAAATTCATTATTTCAGCAATAAAAGGCATTGTTCCTGAGGACAATCTGATAGTCGGCAAATTTTTCAATCAAAAATTCAATGTTCCGCTTGATTCGATAGGGATAATTGCAGGTCCTTGCCATGCTGAAGAAATTGCGCTTGAAAGACTTTCATATTTAACAATAGCATGCCCTGATGTAAAAAAGGCAAGAGCATTTGCTTTGATGATAGAAAGTTCTTATATAAGAGCCCATATTTCCGATGATATTTATGGTACTGAATATGCTTCTGTTCTGAAGAATGTTATCGCAATAGCTGCCGGTATTTGTAATGGGTTGCATTATGGGGATAATTTTCAGGCAGTATTGGTTTCAAATGCAATACAGGAAATTAAAAGATTTGTAGATAAAGTACATCCTATAACAAGAGACATAAAAGGATCTTCATACCTTGGAGATTTACTGGTTACTGCATACTCTCAGTTTAGCCGAAACAGGCTTTTCGGAACTATGATAGGCAAAGGTTATTCGATCAAAGCAGCTCAGCTTGAAATGAGAATGGTCGCTGAAGGCTATTATGCGGTAAAGTGTATAAAAGAAATAAATCAGGAGCATAATGTAAACATGCCAATATGCGATGCTGTTTACAATATATGCTATGAAAACATTTCACCTGCAATAGAAATAAGATTATTAACTGAAAATCTAAGATAACACGATGGAAAAATTAAAATTGGACCTTTCAAAAGCATTTGGAAAATCAGCCGGATTTATTTCTCCTGCTGAATTTGAAACATATAAAAATGCAACTGAAGAATATAATTATGCTTTACATTCAAAATCAGGCCGAGGAAGTGATTATGTAGGATGGGTTAATCTTCCAAACGAAATAAGTGATGATTTTCTAACCGACATTGAAGACACAGCAAAAAATATCAGAGCAAAAAACATTGATATTTATGTTGTCATAGGTATTGGAGGATCGTATTTGGGAGCAAAAGCCGTTATTGATGCTCTAAACAATAACTTCTCGCAATTGACCGGAAATAAACCTGTAATCCTATTTGCAGGTCAAAATATTAGCGAAGATTATCTTGCCGAACTTAGAGATCTTTTGAAAACAAAAGAATGGGCAATTTGTGTGATTTCAAAATCAGGCACCACAACTGAGCCTGCATTAGCTTTCAGAGTTCTTAAACAAGATCTCGAAGAAAAATATGGAAAAAATGAAACAGTAAGCAGAATATGTGCAATAACTGATTCATCAAAAGGGGCATTAAGAACATTAGCTAATTCAGAAGGATATAAAACATATGTAATACCTGATGACGTTGGTGGCAGATATTCTGTTTTAACTCCGGTAGGATTAGTAGCAATTGCTGTTGCAGGCTTTGACATTAAAGCTCTTGTAAAGGGAGCAAAGGACATGGTAGGGCTAACATCCCCTTCTGTTAAGTTTGATGAAAATATAGCCTGTAAATATGCAGCAGCAAGACATGCATTATATTCTGCAGGAAAGAAAATTGAAATTCTTGTAAACTATCAGCCGAAACTTCACTTCATGGCTGAATGGTGGAAACAATTATATGGAGAAAGTGAAGGAAAAAACGGCAAAGGAATATTTCCTGCTTCAGTAGATTTTTCTTCTGACCTTCATTCAATGGGACAATATATTCAAGAAGGTGAGCGAATTTTATTTGAAACAGTTCTTTCTGTATCAAAACCAAACAGAAAAGTAATTATTCCATCAGATAAGGATAATCTTGACAAACTTAATTTCCTTGCTGGCAAGAATGTTGATTTTGTAAATAAGATGGCTGAACTTGGAACTCAAATTGCACATGTTGATGGAGACGTTCCAAACATCAGAATAGAAATACCTGAATTAAATGAATATTTCATAGGGCAAATGATTTATTTCTTTGAAAAAGCATGCGGAATCAGCGGATATCTATTAAACGTTAATCCTTTTGATCAGCCCGGAGTAGAAGCCTATAAGAAAAACATGTTTGCTCTTCTTGAAAAACCAGGTTTTGAAGATGAAACAAAAATGCTTAAAGGACGGATATGGAATGTTCCTGTAATAAAAATATAATGTGAATTTTTATTGACAAACAGTTATCCTGTATTTTTATATAAAAGATTATCTCAAACTTTAATTAAATTTTGAGATAATCTTTTTTCTTTTTTAAAATTAAAGGAATGAATTATTTGGGACATGTATTTTTATCAGGGGACGATGAAGAAATAATTGTTGGAAACTTCATTGCTGATTCTGTTAAAGGGAAGAAGTACAGATTATATCCGAAAGAAATTCAAAAAGGAATTTTATTACATAGAAAAATAGATGAATTCACTGATAAAAATGAGCATTTCCTAAAGATAAAGACTTACTTTATCCCTGTCTATAATCATTATTCAGGTGTTGTCGCAGACTTAACATTAGATTACTTTCTTGCTTCAAAATGGAATAATTATTCTAGTATTCCTTTGGAATTATTTACAATTAAAATTTATAATGTCCTTTTAAAGAATTATCACATACTACCTGTTCGAATAAAAAGCTTTTTACACAACCTGATATATAGGAACAGATTACTTACATATTCCAGTTTAGAAGGTATTGAAGAAGCATTATCAATTATGTCATTTCATTCCGAATTACCTGATTTTTCAGCAACAGCAATTAGAATTATTCAGGATAATTTTAAAGAAATGGATAATCTTTGCTCTTCATTCATTAGCGAAATAAGAGAATATGCCCTAATTCAAAAGAATGAAATATTTTTAGATGAAGAATATGAATTAAATACTAACGCAATTGCTCAAATCTGCTTCGGTCAAGGCTTAGCAGGACGAAAAGCAATATTGTGAAAAACCATAACGAAGAACCTCCATAACTAAAGAAAGGTAAAGGAATACCAATAACAGGTGCAAGCCCAATAGTCATCCCAATATTAACTGCAAAATGAAAAAATATAATTGAAGCAACAGAATAACCATAAAATCGGCTAAAAGTAGATTTCTGTCTTTCAGCAAGTTTTACAATTCTATATAAGAGGAAGACAAAAGCGAGGACAATTATAGTTGTTCCTACAAAACCCCATTCTTCACCAACAGTACAAAATATAAAGTCGGTACTTTGTTCAGGTACAAAATCATATTTTGTTTGAGTACCTTTTAAGAATCCTTTTCCCAAGAATCCTCCTGAACCAATTGCAATTTTTGATTGATTAACATTATATCCTGCGCCTAAAGGGTCAGATTCAATACCAAGTAAATTATTTATTCTATCCTGATGGTGAGGTTTAAGAATATTGTGAAAGGCAAAATCAACAGTAAATGATAAAAAAACAGAAATAATGAAAATGGAAATAACCAAAGGAGCCTGTGGAATCCTTTTATAAATTGTTAAAAAAAGAAGTATGACAGAACTTAATAGAGATGACCTAAGAAGTATATAATAATAATCAAGTGGGGTATCTTTAAAAATTACATAAAAAAGAGTAATCAAAACAGTGGATGAAGCAAAAACTATTAGCCCGGTTAAAATATTATTCCACTTTTTCTTTATTAGATAGTAAGCAAAAAAGGCCAGGAAAATTAAAACCAGAATGAACAAAGCCGGATTCAAAACTAATGAAAGGATAAAAATAAGTGCAGCAAGAAACAGAAAAAATAAAATCAATCCAGACAAACCTTCTCTGAATAGTGGAAATAAAAATACGAGGTAAACTATTGCAGATCCTGTATCATGTTGTAAAAAAATCAATATAACAGGAATTAAAATAAGAATAAGAATGTTCAAACGGGATTTAGACTCTTTAAAACTAAAGTTATATGTACTAACTAACTTTGCCAGAGCAAGAGAAGTAC
>CAYXJA010000042.1:0-9993 GCA_964465425.1 uncultured Prolixibacteraceae bacterium
GGCAAGGTGGTACAATGATGTAGCTGAGTCAGGGTTTAAAGCCTTCAACACGATATCAGCTACAATCTACACTCACTATAAAGAAATACTAAACTTCTTTGATAACCGAAGCACAAATGCTTCTGCTGAATCTTTCAATGCAAAACTAAAAGCTTTTAGATCAAATTTAAGAGGAGTCAGAGATAAAGCTTTTAGATCAAATTTAAGAGGAGTCAGAGATATTACTTTTTTCCTTTTTAGAGTAGCTAAAATTTATGCTTGATCCATTATTAATCCACCCTAATGTTGAATTGATCCGTATTTATCTTTTATCCATGATTTTAACACAGAATTCCCCTTCAGTAAATCGGATAGTATCCGGAAGGTTTTCATTTCTAATAGGGTCATTGATGTCATTAACAAATGTTACCCGGAAGTTTCCCTTCAATTTAAAGTTAATGGTATCTATGGTTGTAAAATTAATAAAGTTATCCTCTTCTTCATATACATATAATCTGTCCCCAACGACATCCGTACCGCTTGTGCTGTATGTGTAACCTGAATAATTATAATCAGTTATTAAATTATAATTTCTCCTCGACAACAAATGGCTACCTACTTTAACCGGAAAATTCACGAAAGTTAAAACCTCAGTAATTTCACCATTTTTATCAAAGGAATATGCACTAATTGAAAACAGTTGAGTATTTTCAATAATATGGAAATAAGCTTCAGCCTTTGTTTCCCAAAGTTTTCCATTCTTTTGTGCACTTATTTTTGACCAATAGGGAAGACGGTCATCATCTTTGTTACAACTTGTAAAAATGATGATAACAATAAGTAATAATGAGCTGTGCTTTTTCATAATTAAAGACGTTAAAATCCATCTGATTGTTTGTGAGTGATTTTGATAATTATTTCATTAAAATTACTTTATTTTATTGATAAACAAATAATATCTTTTAATTTTTAAATCCATTTAACTCGGCAGGTTGGGATTCCCGATCAGCAAGGAAACCCATTCAAATAGATTCCTCACTTCGTTCGGAATGACCTAATATATTAGGAACAATGATGATATGACAGGGAGTAAATTTCGCCTATTAGGGCTAAAGCCCGTATTAACCAGAAAAACATCCGTTGTTAAAAAAGTACCGAAGAAAGCATACCTCTTTAATTTTAATGCCCTTTTATTAAATATATCCGAAACTTTTGAATTTGTCTTAATTAACTAACTTTGCTGCCTAAATTTTTTAAATCTTTATGAGCTCGAAAAGTATTATTGGTATCGGCAATGCATTGATGGACATAGTGGTAACTATTCCTGATGATTCAATACTGGTGAAAAACAACCTCCCAAAAGGAAGCATGACTTTAATTGATGTTGAAACATCATCAAATCTTAACTTACAAACAAAACACTTCAACAGGATACTTGCACCCGGTGGTTCAGTGGCTAATACAATACACGGACTTGCAAATCTGGGATCCAAAGCATCATTCATTGGAATGGTTGGAAATGATGAAATGGGAAGGATATATCAATATGAGCTTGAAAGAATCGGAGCTAAACCTCACCTTTTCCATTCTGAAACCTCAACAGGGGTAGCACTTGCATTGGTAACCCCTGATCATGAAAGAACTTTCGGCACTTATCTGGGTGCTGCAGTTGAACTTTCTGCTAAAGAATTATCACCATATCTTTTTGAAGGATACGATATTGCATATATTGAAGGATATCTGGTTCAAAATCACGATTTAATAAGAAAGGCAGCTACTCTTGCAAAAGAATCAGGAATGCTGATTGCCCTTGACCTTGCCAGTTACAATGTGGTTACGGCAAATATTGAATTCTTAAAAGAACTGGTAGCTGAATATGTGGATATAATATTTGCCAATGAAGAAGAGGCTCACGCCTTTACCGGAAAAGGACCAGAAGAATCGGTTGAAATACTTTCCGGTTTATGTAAGGTGGCTGTTGTAAAAACAGGTGAAAGGGGTTCTCTGATAAAACATAACGGTATATTAACAAAGATTGGGATTACCGGAACAAATTGTATTGACACTACAGGTGCCGGTGATCAATATGCAGCAGGCTTCCTTTATAGCTTTTCTCAAGGCTTTCCAATTGAGACATGTGGAAAAATTGCAGCGATAATGGCAGGTAAAGTTATATCTATCTATGGGGCAAGAGTTGAAGAGCATATGTGGGAAGAAGTAAAGAGTGAAATAGCTCTTATCCAAAATTGTTTGTAAAACAATAATAATCTACCAATTACCATTATTTCAACTATCTTTGCTGAAAATTCATAAAACCTTATATGGCTCATAAATCAGGGTTCGTAAATATTATTGGAAATCCAAATGTAGGTAAGTCAACCATAATGAATGTTCTTGTGGGTGAGAAAATATCTATTATCACTTCTAAGATGCAGACTACCAGACACCGAATCAAAGGTATTGTCAGCGGAGAAGATTTTCAGATTGTTTATTCCGACACTCCGGGCATCTTAAAGCCCAACTATAAACTTCAGGAGAACATGATGAAATTTGTTGATACTGCAATTATTGATGCGGATGTCATTATTTATGTAACTGATGTTATTGAGAAATTCGATAAGAATTCAAATTATCTTGAAAAAGTTAAGAAAACTGATATTCCTGTAATACTGCTAATAAACAAGATTGACCTTTCAGACCAGAATAAAGTTATTGAACTTGCAAATATGTGGAAGGCTGAACTTCCTCATGCAGTAATATTACCCATATCGGCAACTGAAAAATTTAATATAGCCCCAATCTTCGACATGATAATGGAAAGATTGCCGGAATGCGAAGCATATTTTCCAAAGGATGAACTCACTGATCGTAATGAACGCTTCTTCGTTCAGGAAATAATACGTGAGAAAATACTTCTCTATTATCAAAAGGAAGTTCCCTACTCAGTTGAAATAGAAGTAGAATCATTTAAAGAAGAAGAAAAACTTCTTTCAATCCAGGCTATTATTTATGTGAACAGGGAAACTCAAAAGGGAATTATCATTGGTCATCAGGGGCGTGCAATTAAGAAAGTGGGTACTGAAGCGAGAAAAGATATTGAAGAGTTCTTCGAAAAGAAAGTTTTCCTTGAGCTCTTTGTTAAAGTGAGTAAAGATTGGCGGGAAACAGATACCAAGCTCCGCAATTTTGGATATGAAATGCAATAATTTAAAAAAACAATAATGGGAAATATAGTTGCAATAGTCGGAAGGCCAAATGTTGGCAAATCTACCCTCTTCAACAGGTTGATTGAAGCAAGGGCAGCAATTGTTGATGACGTTCCGGGTGTTACACGTGACCGCAATTATGGAAAATGTGAATGGAATGGTGTTGAATTTTCAGTGATTGATACCGGAGGCTATGTCCATGGCTCAGAAGATGTCTTTGAAGAAGAAATAAGGAAACAGGTACTTCTTGCAATTGAAGAAGCCGATGTTATTCTTTTTCTTGTTGACGTTGAAAGTGGAATCACAGATCTTGATGACTCTATTGCCGTATTGCTCAGGAGAGAGAAAAAACCAACCTTTGTTGTAATTAACAAGGTAGATAACAACCAAAGAATAAGCGATTCATACGAGTTCTATAATCTTGGACTGGGTGATTTACATTGCATTTCTTCGATTAACGGAAGTGGTACAGGCGACCTTCTTGATGCAGTAGTTGAATCGTTTCCTAAAGACTCAATTATCGTTGAAGAGGAAGAAATTCCAAAATTTGCAATTGTAGGACGACCTAATGTTGGTAAGTCTTCGCTCATAAATGCGCTTACTGATGAAAAAAGGCATATTGTAACTGAAATTGCAGGAACTACAAGAGATTCAATAAACTCACGCTTCAATAAATTTGGACATGACTTTATCCTGACTGACACTGCAGGTCTCAGAAAGAAAGGTAAGGTAACTGACGATCTTGAGTTTTACTCGGTTATGCGTTCAATACGTTCAATTGAAACATCAGATGTTTGCCTGGTTTTGATTGATGCAACAAGAGGCATTGAAGCTCAGGACATAAATATCTTTAACCTTTGCCTGAAAAATAAAAAGGGAATTGTCATTCTGGTAAACAAGTGGGACCTTGTAGAGAAAGATAACAAATCAACCAAAATATTCACAGAGGCAATAAAAGACAGGATAGCTCCATTCAATGATGTACCTATTATCTTTACCTCAACTGTAACAAAACAAAGATTGCTAAAAGCTTTTGAAGCAGCCATGAAGGTTTATGAAAACAGAAAACAGAAAGTAAAGACATCGCAGCTTAATGAGCTTATGCTTGAAGCAATTGAAGCATATCCACCGCCATCAACAAAAGGTAAATTCGTAAAAATAAAGTACGTTTCACAATTACCAACCCCTACCCCAACGTTTGCATTCTTTGCAAACCTTCCTCAGTATGTCAAAGAGCCATACAAAAGGTTCCTGGAAAACAAGCTAAGGGAATTCTTTGATTTCGAGGGGGTACCGGTGACGATAGTGTTTAGAAATAAATAAAAGAAAGTTAAACTTTCTATAATAATTGCATTAGGGGCATAAAGAACTGATTAAAATTACCAGTTTTTTATGCCCTTTAATTCGTATTATAGATTGTAAATCATCATTTTTCTTACTACTAATATTTTCCTGAAATAATATTATTTTCAGAAAAATTCTATTTTTTAAAAAAAATGGGGGGGTATAAAAATTTTTATTATGTTTGGATATATCAAGCCAAACAAAATAATAAATTAACCCCTTATTACTATGTTGTCAAAAACCCTCAATACCTCTTACTTTCTGAATATTTCTAAAAAATCGATGTTCGTATCAATTTATATAATCCTTAAGAAGAAGGGAAATGAAAATATATTATTGAATTGATTATTAAAAATAATTAAAAATCTATAAAAAGTGTTTTTACAATTAATAATAGTCAATAAAATAAAGAAATCTCTTATTCCTTTATACCTCTTATCAATTTTAAGTTGTAATGAGTTGGTTACGGATGATTTCCCCGATTTTGAATCATTACCTACAGTTAATTCAATTCTTGTAGAAGGAGAACCCCTTTCAGTTCATCTTTCATTAACCGGAGGATTAGATAGCTTGCCTCTCCCGACCATTGATAATGCATTGATAAAATTATACACTGATGGAGTATTCAGTGAACAACTTATATATACAGAAAAAGGAATATACACTTCAAAAGCAATAATTGTATATGGCAAAGAATATAAATGTAAAATTATTATTCCTGATTATGATACAATTGTTTGCAGTCACGTATTGCCGGTTCCTTCTCCTATATTAAACATAGAACACATTAATATTGCCGGAAGGGACGAAGAAGGAGAAATCTATTCTTCCATTAAAATTACATTCAAAAATAATCCTTCTTTGCCAAGTTATTATTACGTAGGAGTAAAAAGTATTATGCATTTTATTTCAGAAAATAACTTAAGTGATAAAATAGGTTTCGGATTTCCCCGAATGGAATCCGCTACTGATCCGGTATTCCTCAATGAGGGGTTACCTATTCCATTGTTTAGCAACGAAATAATCGATGATACAATTTATACAATAACGATAAATGTAAGGTTAAGTTCTGATCCAAGTGAAACAGGTAAAAGAACAGTTTATCCTTACATTTTGGGGCTGCATTCGTTAACCTATGATTATTACCGTTACGAAAAGCAATATTACTTATACACCGAAGGAAAGTATACAGACATTGGAGAAAGTATTTCAAGTTTTCCTCTATATTCAAATATTGAAAATGGTTACGGAATTTTTGCCGGTTATTCTGTTTTTGTTTCTGACACTATATCCCCTGAGCCTTATGTGGATAAGTAAAATTAAAATTTGCATAGTCTGCATGTTCCTGTTTCTAAATGCTGCATCTGCCCAACTTCATATCTCAGGAATAATAAAAGACAACCATACAGGCGAAAATCTTATTGGGGCAAACGTATTGGAAACAGGGACGACTAATGGTACTTCGTCAGATAATAACGGTTACTTTTCACTTATTACTAAAGGTGGAAGTATTCAGATTTCATTCATTGGGTACAAAAGTAAAACATTGCAATTTTCTTCCGACACGATAGTACATATATCATTAGAAGCAGGTGAACTACTTGACGAAGTTACCGTCCGGGGTGAACAATCAAAGAGATTCAATATTTCTACTCTAAGTAAAAAAGAGATGCTGAATATACCTTCAATAGGAGGGAAACCCGACGTACTGAAAGCATTACAAATGTTGCCCGGAATACAATCACAACAGGAAGGCTCGAGTATGCTTAATGTGAGAGGGGGAAACCCAGGAGAAAATCTGTACCTTTTTGATAATACTCCAATAATCTATGTCAATCACTTAGGGGGCTTCATGTCTGTTTTTAATCCCGATATGATTAATAATATTGAAGTTTATAAAGGGGGTTTTCCTGCAAAATATGGTGGAAAACTTTCTTCAATTGTGTCAATAACACAACGCGAGGGAGATAAATCAGGATTAAAAGGTTCACTTGGTATTGGAGTGACCGATATTTCTTTTTGTATTGAAGGACCATTATTAAATAAGAAAGCCAGCTTCATTATAACAGGTCGTAAAACATTAACAGAGCCTTTATTTTTGCTCGCTTGCGGGATTACAGAAAGTGATTATAATATTACTTACGGATTTCACGATTTGAATGGAAAATTTTCCTGGCATCCTGATGAAAAGAATAGTTTATATTTTAATCTTTATCAGGGTGATGATTATTTAAAATACTGGAATAAAGATCATAAAACAACCAATCAGAAATATACTCTCTCGAATTCGTGGGGGAACTGGCTGGCATCAGCCAGATGGAACAGTGTTATTTCACCCAACCTTTTTGTTGATAATACGTTTTCATATACTCGATACAGACTTAATAATGTTAATTCGTTCTTTTCATTTTCGCCAAATGATACTTTGGACTATAAGATTCAGCATCTTTCTACAGTTCAGGATTTATCGTTACGTTCTGACTGGCAATATAAACTTAAACGAAACCTGACTATTGATTTTGGTGCTAAAACATCTTATCTGATTCATATACCCAATAAAATCTATCAGTCAGATAAAACAACTGATAAGGATTATGAAAGGATACTTGCAAATGAGACATCAATTTATGCCAATAGCCGGTTTTCTGTGTTCAACTTCATTGATGCCAATATCGGAGCGCGTCTGATTAACTATCACTCCGGGATATTTAATAAAACAGTAGTTGAACCGCGTATAATGATAAATGCGCAGATATCACCTTCGCAAATTATCAATTTTACTTATCAGAATATGAATCAGTTTAATCATCTTTTATTCTCCTCTGGAAGTATTATGAACAACGAAGTCTGGATACCATCTGATGAAAATATTGAGCCTTCAAGTTCAGTTCAATATTCAGCCGGTTGGAAAGGTTTTTTTTGGGATGACAATATTCAGGTTGAAACCAATTTATATTATAAAGAATTGAGCCATTTGTCCACCTACAAAGAGGGATATTCGAATCTGTTTGGCGATGGAGGATGGAGATCAAAAATTGAAACGGAAGGAGGCGGCCTGGCAAAAGGGCTTGAACTGCTTATTAGTAAAACAAAAGGTAAATGGACCGGTTTTATTGGTTATACCTATTCTAAATCTACAAGAAAGAACCCTCGAATAAACCAAGGTGAAGAGTATGTGTTTGAGTACGACCGTCCACATTCATTATCAATTAATATCAACCGCCAGTTAAGTGAAAAATGGACATTTAACATTTCTTGGGTTTACCAGACAGGACTGCCTTATACTCCGGTAATAGGACGGCAAATTGCACAGACAAGAGCTTTACCAAATTATTATATTGAAGAGTTTGTATATGGTAAACGTAACAGTGCCCGCATGAAAGATTATCACCGAATGGATGTAGGTTTCACTTATACAACCAAAACAAAATGGGGAAGAAAAGCAATTTGGAATTTTTCAGTTTATAATATATATAACCGGCATAACCCGACATCCTACTTCTACGGATACAATAAGGAGGGATATAATCTTTATGATCCGGATAATTATACTCCGATTAAACAATATCAAGTCAGCTTATTCACTATCATACCAACAATTTCATATAAAGTGTTTTTTGAGGCTAATCCCTCTTCAAAAATAAAAAAGGAAACAAAATTCAAACAAAGAATCATTAATTACCTGAATTATGAATATAAATAAAAATTTTACCGGATTATATCTTTTATTAATCATCATTTGTTTTTTTCTGAACTCTGTTAATGCCCAGCAATATTCAATTAAAGATAGGTGGAATATAAAGATTGGTTATTCGGGTTATCCAAACATAGGCCATAAAACAGCAGGTACTGATATATCGCCGGTTTTTCTGTCGGAGGTTAATTATGGCATTCTGAAATTTCTGGAAATTGGATGTTATACCGGATACACCTCTATAAAGACAATTTCAGGTTTAATTGACAATAATTATTCGGCTACAAGTAAGACAAATACAATTTTTTATGGAGTAAATGCAAATGTTCACTTGTTCCCTTTCCTGATCAAGAGTGAAAAGTTTAGGATTGACATATATCTATCTGGCAAATATGGATGTTTTTATCGCTTTTCCGATCAAAATATGCGCCCTGAAAGAGGACATATATTTGATTATGGCATTTATGCCGGTACAGCTTTTTATTTAGGAGAACATTGGGGCATTTTTGGTGAATATGGAATCGGTAATTATACTAATCATCGGTTTGGGCTTGCCTTTAAGTTTTAAAATAAAAAGCATTCTAACCAGATTTAGATAATATTTACATAAAACCTTAAGCAAACCAAGCTTTATATCAAGCTTTATTATCTGTAAATTAACACTTTTAATACCTGCTCCTTGCCACATATTTAGTATGTAATAATTGATGTGACCTTTCTCCCAAAGGAGCACCAAGAAAATCTTTGTAAATCTTGATTACCTCAGGATTTTCATGCGATTTTCTTATTGGCATACCCATATCTTCTTCGAAAATGGCTTTATACCTTTTATCCCTTATCTCCGGATTAGTTGGAATAGGTTGGCCTCCTCCTCCCAGACATCCTCCAGGGCATGCCATTATTTCAATGAAATGATATGTTGCTTTATTCGATTTAACCATATCCATCACTTTCTTTGCATTGACAAGACCATGGGCTACTGCACATTTTAACTCTACACCATCAAGGAATGACCAGGCTTCAAGAGGATTTTCAATTTTTATCGATGCTTCCTTTACCCCTTCCATACCTCTTACAGGTGTTATTTCTAGATTCTTAAACGGAACTTCCCTCCCTGTGACAATCTCGTATGCAGTCCTCAAGGCTGCTTCCATTACCCCTCCTGTTGCTCCGAATATTACTGCCGCTCCTGTTGATTCTCCCATCAGCCTGTCGTACTTCTTTTCAGGTAATTTCATGAAATCAATACCCGCCTGCTTTATCATTATTGCCAGCTCTCTGGTTGTCAATACATAATCAACATCCCTATAGCCGCTGGAATGCATTTCAGGTCGGTGTGATTCAAACTTCTTGGCAGTACAAGGCATTATTGATACTGACACTATCTTCTCCGGATCTATCTTCCGGACTTTTGCATAGTAGGTCTTTACAAGTGCTCCAAACATTTGCTGAGGCGACTTACAGGTTGAAAGATTATCAAGATATTCAGGATACATGTGTTCAATATATTTAATCCAACCCGGCGAGCATGAAGTTGCCATTGGAAGCTTAACTGATGTGTCCTTATTAACAATCTTATTTTTCAATCTTGAAAGTAATTCACTGCTTTCTTCCATAATCGTAAGATCCGCAGTAAAATCAGTATCAAGAACTGAATCAAATCCAAGGGCTTTCAAGGCTGCAACAAGCTTTCCGGTAACCCTTACTCCCGGTTGAAATCCTAATTCTTCACCCAGACCTACCCTTACCGCCGGAGCTGTTTGTACAACG
>CAYXJA010000043.1:0-9899 GCA_964465425.1 uncultured Prolixibacteraceae bacterium
TCAGATGACGAACTAAAAGGACTAGAAGTCTTTATTTGAAAATTTCTTGCTTCGATTTAACATTTTTTAACAATTTTCACGAATTATTGTTAGGTGAATTGAATTAGTTTTTGAAACTTTGGCGAATTATTTAAACAAAAGCTTTAATAAACGATTTGTTATGAAACGAACATGTTTGCGGTCAATCACAAACATAGATCAATTCGAAATTGGTGTAAACCAAGATACGACATGTGAGTTCCATACGACAATTAAAAAATAAATTATTTACGTATGAAAAAAATCTTTCTTGTTGTAATAACATTACTTACGATGACAGTATCAGTCTATTCCCAGAAAAGTTTCTCTTTAGGTGTATACGGAGGATATGACTACAATATGAATCATTTGGGAGGCTTAACCAACTTTACAAATAAGACTCCCGACTTTAGTATTGGGGCCGACTGGGCATTTTTATTCCTTAATGAAGATTTAAGGGCCAGAATTGGATTAGGATATTCAAATGTCAGTTTTAATCAGGATTATTCTTATACTTCTGAGAATCCACTGACTGTTGACAGGACTCATTATGTTTTCAATAATCTTAATGTAACTCCGCGTGCTGATTACAGACTTCTTAAGCTTGGAAACTTCGACCTCTATGCAAGTCTTGGTCTTGAATTGGAATTCCTGATTTATAAATATGAAGGAACGTTCCTTAAGGATGGCAGCTATGATGATTCATCATTCTGGAAAAAGGAAAATGCAAAAACTTCTGCCGGTGTAATAGGTGGATTTATTTTTAAATATAACTTCAACGATAAAATTGGTTTAACAGTTTCACCTGATTATACTTATTTCTTCAATGAATTTATTGCGATAGACAATGATTATGACTTCCAAAGGGCAAGCTTGAATATTGGTCTTGAGTGGAAATTCTAACAGAGATTTAAAATATAAAACAAAGGCTGTCTGATAATTCAGGCAGCCTTTGTTTTTTTTAAATAAAAATTGAAATAAAAATCAGAATTTGTAATTATAGCTGAACCCAAGGATATGGGAATCTACCGGCCAGGCAACATTAAATTCGTTTTCAAACATATAAAAAACGCTTATTTCCGATGGCTTATTGATTTTATATGAAATACCCCCTTTAATTCTTGATTGATTGATAATGCCCCCATTAGTATTGTTTATGTGATAAAAAAACTCATACTCAGCAAAAGGGGTGAATCGGGTTCCAAACCAATTATAATCCACACCTATTGAATTTCTGCTTATAAGCTTATTCATACCCGAAGCAAAAGAAGATGACAATTCATCGAACCCATATTGAATGGCAGTTTTTATTTTCAGGTCGAAATCATCGATGGAAGTTTTATAACGCAGATAGGCTGAAGCCCGGTAAGCTGTGCTAAACTTACGTACATCATTCATGTCGTGCATAAAACGACCTGAAGCACCAAAACGCAATGGCTTGATAATATCATATGATAAAGTTGCTTCAACAAACGAGCGATCGTATGTGGTAAGGTATTTATCGAAACGGGTTTCCACTTCAACGGAGGCTGACAAGTCATTTATTATTTCAGCCTCAGCAGATGCGGATATCCTTGCCCTGAAATCGTTTGAACGGGCATCAGCACTATAAAAACAACATATTAGTACCAGTACAAGAACTGATGCTTTGAAATTTTTAATCATCACTACTGTCCGAAAAGGATGAATTATCGTCGGCAAGATTCTCCTGATTGTTATTTTCATAGTAATAGATATTTATCTTGGCAGTATCTCTAAGAAAATCAATCTTTCCAACTTCTATTTTATTTATTTTAAGTCCAGTACGTGCTTCAATATCTTCGATAAGCTTCTGCCTGTTTTCAGGCTTTATGAGCTCTATCTTTTCATATGTTATGACCTTGGTTGACTCATGTTTCAAGAGGACAAACCTTTCAAGAACATAAGGAACAGCAGCAAGCAGCGCATTGGTAAGCAGCAGTTCAGCATAGCTTACTTTCTTGTTCGACAATGCATTGATAACAGAAATACCTATAACAAGAAACAAATATGTCATCTCCTTGATAGGAATCTGCAGTGTACGGTATCTGATGATTCCGAAGATTGCAAACAAGCCGAGAGCAAAACCAAGTTCAAGTTTAACATTATCGAGGAGGAAGCAAATGAGGAAGATTACTGTTGAAATGAGCATGTAAGTGAAAAGGTAATCTTTTCTTTTTCTGACATTGTAATAGATAAACCTTACAATGATGAAAATTACAGCAAGGTTGAATAAAAAGCGAATTAATAATTCAAAAAAGTCCTCGGGATTAATAATTTCGATATTAAATAGTTCCATGATATAAGGTTGTTAAATTGTAATTATTTTTTCAAGTTTCTTTATTTTCTGTTTAAACAGATTTGTCTTTACATCGGGACTAAGCATTGCTATGCCGAAGCAGTATTTACTGAACCCTGATGATTGAATTTTCATTTGATTTAGTTTATCAAGGAAAGGAGAATCCTTTTGATCCTTATTTCGTTTTATTTCAGCAATACATACTGATTTGGCAGATATACCCTTATTGTGAGTCAAATCTTTGAAGTTAAGGTTATAATCAATAGTAATACGTTCGTTGAACTGTTTGCTGACAAGGGTAAGCCTGATAAAACTATTTCCAAGCTTTGGTTGTAAATGCTGAGGATCAAAAGGGGTATATTTCTCAAGAAATTTATTGCCCTGAACAGAACTGTCGAGTTGCTCGGTAAACGAATGCTGAATTCTGTTCTTTATAGTTTCTGCTCTGTTGTTTTTCTTCTTGACTTCCAGGAATTCCTGATCCGAAGAAACATACTTGCGTATTCTTACCTTATGGCGGTTTAGTTTGCCATTATGGTGTGAAGTGTACATCGTATATCCTTCAGTATCGAAATATGTAGTTTCATATTTCTGCTCCCTGATTTCATTTATTTCAAGGATTAAGTAGTTCTCAGATGCGAATTGTAATAATTCAGGCAGTTGAATGATGTTGAAGACAAACTTGGTGTCTGTCCTTTTCATCAACTTAACTGAATCCATCTGATCGAGGGTGACAGGATGAATTTTTTTTATAATATTTTTAATATCACTTTCTGAATTCATATACAAAAGTTTTCTTCTTGGCTAATCGGTTTTTGCTGTCGTAATAAAGCTTTTCACTACGTAACCCGTTCTGATATTTGTGTTCTATCCTTTCTTTTTGCTCTCCCTTGGCATTAAGTTCAAGTTCTTCAAGAATCATCCCCTTGCTGTCGTATTTATACTTAAACCAAAGAACTAGGGTTGCACCTTTGTCCTTGAATTCTTTAACTTCAATAAGATCGCCTGCTGCATTGAAATATTCTTCCTTATCAACATGTGGAGTCTTTTCTCCGTCAGAAATAATTATTTCATTAATCTTTTTCGAGACGATGCCTCTGTCAATTACTTCCTGCTTATCCTGTCCGAACGAGAATAAAGCGATTACCGAAAGGGTCAATAAAATTATAATGTGTTTCATAATTGATTGATGTTTAAAAAAGTAGTTAAAGTTTTTCAATATAGAATATGTCACTTATTGAAATATTCTGGTTGTTTTCGGTTATTTCAATTTCCTTTTCAACGACTTTATATGCTGTGCCACCTGAAACATCTTCAGAGTACATAAAGATTTTGTATTTTCCTTTGATAAGGTTGTTGAAAACGAAAGTGCCATCAGTAGTAGTTCTTAACCTTTCATCATAAAAAGAATGATTTCCGTAAGTAATATATATCTCAAGTTCCTGTGCCGGAGTAATATCTTTAACAACAAGATTCGGGTACTCAGATGAATTCTTATAGTTTTTTACATAAACGCGACCTGAGATAGAAGATGTACCTTCATTCCATTCGAGAGTTTTATAAATAACAAGATTATTCAGATATTTGGTTTCATTGCTTTTTAGCTCTATCTCCTTGATGATTTCTATGTCAACCTTGTCAGATAAAGAAGGAAGCGTGTCTTCAGAATAATAGCATATTTTATATTTTCCCGGCCACAAGTATCTGAATTCAAAGTTACCTGTATAGTTGGTTTCTACTTTTTCACCAACAACAGAATCTTCTCCGAAAATGAGGAAAACATCCTCATTTTGGGCAGGCATCGCTTCTTCTGAAAGCAATAATGAAAAATCATCATTGTAATAATTGACAACTATTTTCCCTGTAATGTGGCTGTTTCCGCCAAATCCTTCATCCTGAGAACAGGAGGTATTAATAATTATTAATGACAGAATGAAAAGAACGAAAAGCAAAGAATATGATTTCATGGTTTTGAAAATTACAATTTCATTAAAATATTATTAAAAATGAAAAATTCAAATATACCTTCTTTAAACAATAGAAAATAGTATATATGTCATTTTATTAAGTATTTATAAAGCATATCTATTTTTTATGATAAACGAAGATTTATAGTTGATTTTTTTAATCTTTATAATTACCGTATAGCCTTTAGTTTACCCTACTGTAGGTTATATAATTTTCAAAATCATTAAATTAATCTTCAATAGGGTGGGCGATATTTTGATTTTTCCTAATTTTATGAAAAGTTTTAAAATAAACAGAAGGATATGAAGAGGATAATTATTTTAATTACTGCAATTTTACTGTCGGCAACTGCTAAGTTGTATTCCCAGATGCCCAATTTGCTTATTCCTGATTTTACTTCGGAGACAGCTTCTAAATTTGCAGTCAAGGCTTATTCATGCATTTCATCAGAATACCCTAATCACATAACGCATTTCCTTGCGGATGACTCGGATGTGAAAAAACCTTCAGAATTGCATCCTGCATTCTACGGTTGCTACAACTGGCATTCATCGGTCAACAGTCATTGGATGCTGGTAAAGATGCTTAATGAATATCCGGATCTTATCGACAGGGATAAGATTATTGCAGCTATTGATAAGAATCTTACAAGAAAGAATATAGAAGGTGAAGTTGAGTATTTCAAGAAAGCCGGGAGGTTAAGTTTTGAACGCCCTTACGGCTGGGCATGGCTTCTTAAGCTGGCGTCCGAATTGGTCGTTTCTGATGCTGACTATGCCAAAAGGTGGTATACCAACCTTCTTCCCTTGATAGATGAAGTTAAGAAGAGATATTATGAATATTTGCCGTCTCTTTATTACCCGGTGAGGCATGGTGTTTTGGATAACACAGCTTTTGGAATTGCATTTGCGTTAGACTATGCAAAGGCAGCGGGAGATAAAACCTTTGAAACTTTTCTGACTGAAAGAGCTAAATTTTACTATTTCAACGATAACAATATACCTGCTAATCTTGAACCTGATGGTGATGACTTTTTCTCGCCTTCACTTATGGAAGCCGATCTTATGAGACGGGTACTCAGCAGAGAGCAGTTTGTAAAGTGGTTTAAAGATTTTATGCCTGAAATACCGTTCTCTTTAATATATCCTGCTGTTGTAGTCGATCGTAACGATCCCAAGGGAATTAACCTTATTGGATTGAACCTTAGCAGAGCATGGTGTATGTTTGAACTTGCAAAGGTTATTCCCGATGATTCACAGACGCACAGAGACTTATGGCAGGCGGGCTACAGGCATGCAGCAGAATCTTTGCCCGGAGTAATGTATGAAACATCACCCACCACACAATGGCTTACGGTATTTGCCGTTTATATGTACATGTCATTGTCGGATGTGCAACAATAATTAATTTCGTAGTGTACACAAAAGAGGAAAAGAAAGAATTAGTTACTAAATTCTGGGAAGGTTTTTCATTTTATTGCAGCTGTTTACCATATTTGCGCCGCAGAAGAAGGAAATGGCTATTGCATCATACCAAAGTAAGTAACGTACGTTTAAAGTTCGAACCGGGAAGGAATAGCGTTAAAGTTATCCTTGAGATATACCATAAAGACGAAAGCAAACGTCTCGCCCAATATGAAAAAATCGAAATGTATAAAGTAATTCTCGAAGAGGGTTTTGAAAACGGACTTATTTGGGATTTTACCAGCAGGCTTGAAACAGGAGAAGAAGTATGTCGTATCTATACTGAAAAAACCGGTTTAGATATGCATAAAATTTCCGAATGGAAGGAAATTTATGATTTCATGGCTGAAAACATGTATTTACTTGAAAAGAATTTTCTGGAAATACGAGAATTAATTGAATAATGGGAAAAGAAATTGAAAGGAAGTATCTTGTTGATCTTGACAAGTGGGCATGGAAGGGAACCCCTGTTGAAATAAAACAGGCTTATCTTTCTATCGAGAACGGGAAAATAATCAGGATCAGAACATCAGGTGAAAAAGCTTACCTTACTATTAAAGGCAATCTGCAGGGTATTACCCGCGATGAGTTTGAATATCCGGTCCCTTATACCGATGCTCTTCAGCTGATGAATTTTTCAGTCAGCTTTCCTGTTGAAAAGACAAGATATATTCTCCCCTCAGGGGATATTAAATGGGAAATAGATGTTTTTCATGGACTTAATGATGGATTGATTGTTGCTGAAGTTGAACTCACATCTGAAGATCAGGAATTTGAAAAGCCTGACTGGATATTGGAAGAAGTGAGCCACGATGAAAGATATTTCAACTTTAATCTATCTTTGAGACCTTTTCAGAAATGGTAATATTTGATGGTTTAGTGTTTTTATGAAGAGAGGGATAGTTGTTTTATTTATTTTATTGTGTTTAGGATTCAGTTTAAAAGCTTCAGTTGCAGGGAAGAGAATTGTAAATGACTCAATTGAGCAACGCATCAGCGAACTGAAAGAGATCATTAACAGCAGTGAATGGGCTCCATCTGATACTGTTAACGCTAACAGACTGATGGAACTTATTGATTTCATTGAAAATACTCCTATTGATACTGTTATCGAAGGCCTTAGATCAGGTGCCGATTCATCAGGCTTATTGTTTACACGTAACTTGTCGAAGGTAAGAAGTGCAGATGGGGTAGAGGGCTTTGTTTCTCAAAGAGAAAAAAATTATAAGCTGAAACAGATTGAAGATGATGTTAAGGAAAAGTTTCCCCAACACACAATTGTTGTTCCCGAAGATCAGTATACCGGTATCTATTCAAAGATTATTCTAGCAGAACAAGAGGCCGACAATTATAGAAATAATGTCACTCCATTCAGCAGAGATACTCTTTCTGCAGGAGATAAGCTCCGGCTAATCAGGGAATTCAGAGATTCAATAACTATTAGTTACCGTCAGGACTTTATTCAAAAGAAAGTAGATCAGGCTCAGAAGGCTTATCTCGAATCTGTAAACAGAAATAATTACGAGGTCTTGAAGAAATACAACGATTCACTGGTAATTGAAGTTAACAAGCATGTATGGAATAAGGTTAAGTCTTTGATTGATTACGTTGATCAGCTACCCAATAATTTTACTGTTTACAATCTTTTCGACGAGTCTGTTGTATTTCCTATGCAGAATAAAGGTGGAGGTTTCAAATGGGTATGGCTCAAAAACTCTGCTAATGATTCAATTGGCATCAGGATTGAAAATATCGACAGGAACAGTATAAGAATGCTGGTTGATGAATCGGTTAGCCTTTCCCGCCTAACTGTCAAAGAAGGACTGGAGGTTGGAAAGATAAAACCTGTTGAGCAGGTTAAGATTAACCTTCAAAAGGTACAAACAAAAACGCCTGTATTGAGCCCATGGGTTTTACAAGGAAAGGCTTATTCGGGATTCACTCAGACTTATATCAATGATTTCTGGTCGCAGGGTGGTAAATCATCTGCCTCAGCATTGACAACTTTTTTTTATGAAGCTAAGTTCACCAAAAATAAATTCAAATGGGAAAGCTTCACTGATGCCAAGTTAGGACTAATTTTCTACCTTCCTGATGAAGGTGAAGAGACAGCCAGAAACTGGCATAAGAATACTGATAGTTTTGAGCTGAACTCACGTCTGGGATATTCTGCTTTTAAAAAATGGTATTATAGTGCTGAGGCTAACTTCAAGACTCAGTTTTTCCTTGGATATAAAAATCTTAAAGAAGTAAACCCTTCTTCAGCGTTTTTTTCTCCTGCTTACCTTACTTTCTCTGCAGGATTAGACTTTAAACCCGGAAAGGATTTATCAGCCTTTCTTTCACCGATTTCTTTAAAAACAACCTATGTAACCAATCCTCTTGTTGATGAGAAAATTTTCGGTCTAAAAGAGGGCGAAACCAGACATTCAAGGATAGGGATCTCAGGGAAGTTCGACTTTGCCAAATCTATTCTTCAGAATGTGTCTTTGAAAAGCAAGAATTCAGTATTCCTTAATTACGGCTTCAACGACAGCGGAGAATGGCAGTTTATCAAGCTCCCCGACTTTGATACTGAAACGTCAATTGACTTCAAGGTTAATCAGTATATCACTACTCAAATAAATATCCACCTGGTGTATGATAAGGATGTTGAATCAACGTGGGAAGGCCCGGATAAAACAGAGATGAAGGGTACAAGGCTTCAGGTAAAGGAATTTTTCACCCTGGGAATATCATACAAGCTGTGATGTTGTATAAAAAAAGCTAACTTGCATTTATAAAATTAAAAATATGAAGTCGTTAAAGAAATACTACAAGCTGCAGGCATCTCCTGAAGATGTTTACAATGCTCTCACCAACACTACTATGATAGAAATATGGACAGGTGAATCAGCTGATTTTAAAGCTGAACCGGGTTACGAGTTTTCTATGTGGGGAGGTGCTATTACCGGTAAAAATATCTTATTCGAAAAGGATAAGCTGATTAAACAGGTGTGGTATTTTGATGAAGTTGAATCTGAAGTAACTATTAAGCTTCATCCCGACAAAAAGGGGACAAGCGTTGAATTGCATCAGGACAATATCCCTGATGAAGCCTTCGAAAATATTTCCGAAGGCTGGGATCAGGATTATTTCAGCTCACTGGAAGATCTCTTCAACGAGTGATGGTGCTTTAGCTTTATATAGCTTCCTCAGCTCTTTACTCATTATCAGGATACCCTTTTCTATTGTTTCATTGGTTGAATTGGTGAAGTTCATCCTTATATGACGTGTGCCACTACCGTCAGTGAAGAATGACTTTCCCGGAACAAAGGCTACTCCCTGCTTCATGCAATCTTTTATCAATTCTTCTGAACTGATATGCGACGGAAGGGTAAGCCAAATGAACATTCCCCCATCAGGGTTTGTCATCTTAATATCATCGGGAAGGTATTTCTTTATGGCATATTTCATGAAATCGCATTGCGTTTTATATGCCCGCCTTACTGTTTTTAAATGTTCATCAATATCATTGTTGGTAAAGAAATGATATAGGAAGTATTGCGACAGGTTGTTGGAATGCAGATCTGTCGATTGTTTAGCCCTGATAAAATATGGAGCCAGTCCATCAGGCAGGACTACCCACCCTAATCTTAATCCGGGAGCCACCATCTTTGAAAAAGAACCTGTCCAAAAGACATGCTCAGGGGCAAAGCTATATACCGGAGGCAAATCGTTTCCATTAAATCTCATTTCATTATACGGGTCATCTTCCAGTAGAAACAGGCTGTATTTCTTCAATAACTCCGATAACAATTTCCTTTTTTCCAAATTATAGCATACACCCGAAGGATTCTGGAAGTTGGGTATTGAATACATGAAACGGGGATCCTTTTCATTGCAGTGCTTTTCTATTTGTTCCATATCCGGACCATCATCATACAATTCCGTTGTCAGAAATTCAGGCAGGTATGACGACATAGCCTGTATAGCACCAAGATAGGTAGGTCGCTCAACTATGATTGAGTCGCCTTTGTTGATGAACATCTTCGACGTTATATCCAGTGTTTGCTGTGAACCACCGGTGATTACTATGTTTTCCGGCTTAATCTCAAGCCCCTTTTGCTCAATCAGTTTATCAATAATCGCCA
>CAYXJA010000044.1:0-5438 GCA_964465425.1 uncultured Prolixibacteraceae bacterium
TTCAACTCAAAGCCAATAATCAATGACATGCAATTCAAATAAATCATTAGCATTAAAACAGGAATAGTCCCCAGAGAACCGTAAAGAGCATTATATTTTCCAAAATGATCAATATAAAAGCTTAATCCTAAGGTTATTACTATAGATAATAATGTTGACAAAGTTCCTCCGGCTGAAATAAATTTCCATTTTCGTTTACTTGCAGGAGCAAGATAAAATAAGAATGCAAAAGCAAAATAAAATAATGCTAAAATTACTATCCATTTACCTATTGTGATAAAATAGAATGTTAAACCCTGCTCCATGATACCTTCTTTAACCAGGTGATTAAGAACTGTTTGCGTAAAAGTAATTAAGCCAATTCCTGTTATGATAAGTATCGACAATATCAATACCAGAAAGATTGAAATTAAACGAATTTCCCACCAACTTCTTGTTTCTTTGACATTTACCGATGCATTAAAAGCCCTTATCAATGAAACAACACCACTTGTGGAAAAGTAAAGTGCTGTAATTACTCCTACTGATAATAAACCCCCGTGAGGAATAATTATAATCTCTTCTATAGATTTTTGTAATGATTTGTATACTGTATCAGGAACCATAGATTCAATCATCAGTAATAATTCAATCTGAAAATCCTTTATCGGAATTATTGGTATTAAAGTGAAAAAGAAAATAATAGCGGGAAATACTGCAACAAATAAATTAAATGATACTCCAGCAGCTCGTATACTTATTGAACCATCTTTCAGACCTTTGAAAAATAATACACTTACATCATATAATGGAATTTTGTCAAAACCGGGAATGGAAACCCTTTTTGCCCAATTAATCAATGGCAAATACAGCCTTTTTATTCTAATCTCATAAGATTTTTTCCAAATTTTCATTAATTCCTAATGATCTGATAAGGATTAAAGATCCTTTATTCTGTTTGCTTTTCTATCCTCAATTGATGTATAAAAGGTGCCTGATTTATTGTCTTTATTAAAAAGTATACTCTGAAATTTCCATTTTGAGTTTCTAAAGTTCCAATGGCATAATTAGAATCACCTTTACCTCCCTGATGTATTATAGAAAATTTTACAGGAGGATTCTTTTTGAAAAAATTATTAATAACTTGTTGAGCGTGAGATTTGCTATATACATTCTCACTCTCTAAAACCACTAATTCAACATTCTGATTGAAATACCCGGAAAGCTTAACAGAATTTCCAGTCTTCAGACTCATAATAATCTCATCAGGGATCTGAGCCGTTGTTATGAAAGAAATCGTAGCTAAGATCAATGTTATCAGTAATATTTTAATTCTTCTTGTCATTATCTGAATTTCTTTTTTAAATATTTCAATTTGAGATTATGAAAGTACATATAAATTTCAAATCTACTGCCCTTTATCTTTTAAAATATATATATATGAATTTTTAAACCATAAGCTAATAGCAAAAAACGTGCAAACTTTTATTTTTAACAAGCTTATATAATTTTTGTAATTTCACAACAATTAATTTTTACTGATTTTTAATCTATATTATGAAGATAACTCTTATTGTTGTCGGGAAAACTGAAGCTGAATATCTTGTAAAGGGTATTTCTGATTATTTTAAGAGAATTAATCACTATATATCTTTTAATGAGATTGTTATTCCCGCTTTAAAAAATACTAGCAGCCTTTCTGAAGATCTTCAAAAACAAAAAGAAGGTGCATATATTTTGAATTGCTTAAGATCAACAGATGAATTAATTTTATTGGACGAAAAAGGAGAAAAATTCTCCTCAATATCATTTGCAGAATTTATCCAAAAGAAAATGATATCAGGTACAAAGAATTTAGTCTTTGCAATTGGAGGGCCTTATGGATTTACAAATGGAGTTTATAATCGTGCTAATTTGAAAATCTCATTATCAGAGATGACTTTTTCTCACCAAATGGTAAGATTGATTTTTTCTGAACAACTTTATAGGGCAATGACTATTATCAAAGGAGAACCATATCACCATAAATAATTTAAAAAACATAGTGATTTGAATAAACGTCGATTCATATTAAAACCATTAATTCTATTTTTAATATTTCTACTACTGGCCATTGTATCAGAACGATTTATTTTTAAAGATAACTTTCAATCATCGCAGATAAGTAATTTTCAAAATAATTTTATTGAAAAGGAAAAATTAGCAACAGATGTTATTAATGATTTGTCTCTAAAATTAGTCAATAAGGATTCACTATATGACCCCACTTTTTATGAAAAGCTTAAGTATCTGGATAATATATTTGAAAAAGAAGAGATTACATTCCTGGTTTTTAAAAACGACAATCTGATTTACTGGTCCGATAATATTACAGGATTGGATTATATCTATAAAAATGTTAACAACAGTCTGGTAAAACTACCTAATAGTTATAATTATTTTAAAGAGAAAAAAATTGGAGATATTACTATCCAAACTTTTATTTTAATTAAATATAACTATAAGATACAGAATGAATTTCTTGAGAATAATTTTGCGAAATCGCTTAAAATTCCAAATAACTTCATTATTGTCGAAGATAATAGCGATATATCAGTTCCTATAAAAAACATCTCTGGAGATATTATCTTTTCTCTTAAACATACCGGACCAGAACCATGTATTTATAATCTTATTTTTATTCCGGTTATCTTCTTTTTGCTGTCTTTTATCTTCTTGTTTGTTCTCTTTTACCGTGTAAACTCTCACCTTATTCATAGAAACAGTTCTTTAAAATCAATGATAATGCTGATCTTCTTGTCGGCAATATATTTGATTATGAATAAGTTTCAATTTCCTTTATCTTTGTACTCCCTTAAATTATTCTCTCCACAATATTTTGCTTATACTTTTTTATGGACATCATTAGGGGAGTTCCTTATTTTCGTTTCTTTTATCCTTTATTGGAGTATTAATTTTTACAGGTCTTTTGATATTTCTGATGAGAAAAAGAAAAATATTCAAAAGCGAAGGTCATTTTTATTTTTCTTCCTTCTTCTTTCAGGATTATTTTTAATGCTAATTAGATTCCTGATTCAGGTTCTTATTATGAATTCAGGAATTTCTTTCGCTTTATATAGGATTGAAGACCTTAATTTCTATACTGTTCTTGGATATCTTTCTCTCGGAATGCTTTTTTATTCATTTATCTTATTATCTACCAAGATCATACAAATATTCAAAAAATTCACAAAGGCTAAAGAATTCTTTATAATTGTTATTCTAATTTTTATCTTGCTTCATTTTTCTTTATTGTTTAATAGCTCTGGACAACTTAGATTAAGCGTCATTTTTGTTTTTGTTAATTTGATCCTTTATTACACAAACAAGGTTAAAATATTATCACACAAACTTTCTGTAACTGTCTTATTAGTTATTCTCTTTACTTTATTCACTCTTTTTAATGTAATCGATTTTGTTAAGAATCATGAAAACAAGATTCAGGAAACAATGGCAATTAACATGTCTTCCGAACATGACCCAAATGCTGAGCTATTCCTTAGGGATATAGATATTGAAATTTGTTCTGATACCAACCTGATAAAAATAGCAGCCAATCCTTTTGATAATGTTGAAAACTATTTGATTAAAAACTTCTTCGGAGGATATTTCAGAGATTATGATATTCAGGTTACCTTGTGTGAAAAGTATGACAGCCTTCTTATTACTCCTGAAAATATTACTTACAAGTGTATTCCATTTTTTAATGAAATGCTTGAAAAAAATGGCACTGAAATTCAAGGTACAAACTTCTTTTTCATGGAGAGTTCCACCGGACATATTTCTTATATCGGAAAGTATGAGATATTCCACGATTCATTAAAAGATCCTGTAAATATTTTTATTGAATTGAATTCCAAATTATTATCTGAAGGTACAGGATTCCCTGAATTATTACTACCTCACAATTCTCCTGGTAAAAAATTGAGAAATCATTTTTCATTTGCTAAGTATTTTAACGGTGAACTTGTTGACCGGGGAGGAAATTTCCTTTACGCTTTGTCAAGCTCAGAATATGATTTTTCTGATGAACCTCTTTCTTTTTTATCTTTCGAGGGATACGAACATGTTATTTATCACAAGTCAGATAACAATTATATAGTTGTAAGCAGAGAAGAAGAAACAATATTCGACTTCCTGATTTCATTCCCGTATATCTTTGTTTTTCTCTTTATTATGGCAATGCTGGCTAATGCATTATCTTTGAGAAAAATTCAATTCTTTAGTAAAGACAAATCTCTTAGAGGCAAAATCCAAATTTCGATAATTGGAATAGTTCTTACTTCATTGCTTATTATTGGTGGAGGTACAATTTTTTATATTATTTCTCAATATCGCTCCAATCATCGCAAAGATCTCATTGACAGGATAAATTCTGTTTCTCTGGAATTAGAACCCTCGGTAAATAAATTAAAAAATCTCGATCAACAATCGTTGGAAATACTGAATTTTGAACTTATAAGAATATCCGACGTTTTTAAATCTGACATTAATATTTATGATCCGTTTGGATATCTTATGGCTACTTCTCGTCCCGAAATATTTGAAAAAGGTCTTGTATTACCTGTTATGAATAAAGACGCATATAAAAACATGATAGTCTTTAATTATCCTATTTTTCTTAATGATGAACATATTGCAGCTATGAATTTCATGTCTGCATATTTGCCATTAATAGATCCTGAAGGAAATATTACAGGATATCTTAATCTTCCATATTTTACCAGAGAAAAAGAGTTCCGGCAAGAAATAACTACTTTTATTCTGGCTTTTATTAATATTTATGTCTTTTTACTACTTGCAAGTATCATTATTGCCTGGTTTATTTCATCAAAAATTACCGATCCTCTTAAATTAATAAGAGAAAACCTTAGAGGTGTACAGCTGGGTAAAAACCCCAAACCTATTCATTACAAGGAAAATGATGAAATTGGAATACTGGTTTCTGAATATAATCATAAGGTTGAAGAATTGGCAGCAAGCGCTGAACTATTAGCCCGCTCTGAAAGAGAATCTGCATGGAGAGAAATGGCTAAACAGATTGCTCACGAAATTAAAAACCCCCTTACTCCAATGAAACTGAATATTCAGTTTTTACAAAGGTCTAATCCCAAAACTATGGAAGATTATGATGAGATTGTTAAAAAAGTTACAAATACCCTTATTGAACAGATTGATAATCTTTCTACAATTGCAACTGAATTTTCCAATTTTGCTAAAATTCCCAAAGCTCATAACGAAAAATTCAACCTTGTCAATAAAATAAGAGAAATTATTGATTTATACGATTATACCGGAGAATCTGAATTTGTTACTAGTTTCAACGGATGCGAGTCTGTTGTTGTGTATGCCGATAAAGAACAGTTTTCCCGCGCAATGATCAATCTTATTCGTAATGCCATCCAATCAATTCCTGAACA
>CAYXJA010000044.1:5538-6659 GCA_964465425.1 uncultured Prolixibacteraceae bacterium
TATGCAGAATAAAGTTCAGGATATTTGTCTATAGTTCTCATTCCTAAATATGAACCCCATGAATGACCAAGTAAGAATATCTTTTTTTGATTAAATCTTTTTGAAAGATACATTGTAAGTTCTTTTGTATCTTCTACCATCCTGTCAATGTTTATACTTTCCTGAGGTATATCTTTTGAAAATGAACCTCCTGCGCCACGCTGATCCCAGTTGACTAAGGTATAATATTTTTCAAGTTCTCCATTGTAAAGAATGTTGACTGGCATCTGGGGACTACCCGGACCACCATGCAACATTAGCAATACAGGATTGTTGATGTTGTTGCTTCTGATAACTACTAATTGCTTGATTCCTCCAATTTCTATCCTGCTTACTTCTGCAATACTCCCTTCGATTACTTTATTTTCATTATCTGTGATGGGATTTGTTTTTCCGGGACTTATACTATATAGCCAGATGAAAAATGATACAGTAGCTATTATGACTACTGATACAAGGGCTAAAAGAACTGTAATGCTTATTTTTAATGGTTTTTTCATGGTATTTAATTTGAAGCAAAGCAAGCATCAAAATAAATCGTTATGAATTGTTTATAGATAAAACGTCGTAATTATAAGGTGAATTTATTTTTAATAAAGGGGAATAAAAAACCCGGCTCAATTATTTGAACCGGGTTTATCTTTTTGTTTAATGCTTTATCCCATAATTACTTCAACTTGATTGTTTTCTTTCATCAGGTTGAGAGGAATTAAACTATCCGGAAGTTCTTCACCGTTAAGTATCAGTTTGCTTACTCCTTTCTGAACTCCATTAGGATTGCTTACTTCAAAACTGAATGATTTACCCCTGAAACGACGTGTCATTCTGAACGATTTCCATGATGATGGCACGCAAGGATCTATCTTCAATCCTTCATAATCAGGTTGAACTCCCATTATGTATTGTGTTGCAGTGTAATAACTCCATGTTGCTGCTCCTGTTAACCATGGAAGTCTCGATGCTCCAAACCTTGGACTATAAACACTGTGCGTAAACTGGCAATTTACATAAGGCTCTATTTGTCTGACTTCTGCTTTTGTATTGTAAGCAGCAGGCATGAATGCCCTGTAATATTTGAATGC
>CAYXJA010000044.1:6759-9700 GCA_964465425.1 uncultured Prolixibacteraceae bacterium
GCCCTCATATACCAATCACCATCCCAGGTGTGCTTGTCTATATTTTCATCAAGTGTTTTTAAATTCTTTTCAGCCCATGCTATTTCATCTTTGGAACCGAATTTTTCATTGATTTCAATATATATTTTAAGTGCATACCTTAATTGCATTGCAACAAATACTGTTTCACCATCGTGTCCAAGTTCCAGACAATCATTCCAGTCAGCAAGCAAACCACAAGGTAAACCATGATTGCCACTCCTCTTGATACTGAATTCAATAGCTCTTTTCATGTGCCCTAAAACAGTTGCTTCTCCTTCATCTGCAAAAGGAAGAACCTTATTATAGAATTCTACATTTCCTGTTTCCTTCACATATGCCGGTATACTGTTGAAAAGCCACATGCAATCATCCGACCTGTATTCTTTTTCATCAGGACATTTTTCTTTTCCCGGGTTATGGGCAAATGGTTTTACTACCGGCATTGCTCCTCCTGTCGAAGCCTGCCCTGTTATCATTAACTCAAGCCTTTCACCTGCTTCTTCAGGGATAGTATGGAATACGCCAAGCATATCCTGCACCGTATCCCGATATCCCAAACCATCGCGTTCACCACTGTAAACCAAACTTGCAGCTCTCGACCATGCAAAGGTCATAAGACAATTGAACGGGCTCCACATATTTGTCATGCTGTTGAATTCAGCATCAGGTGTTTCAATCCACATTCCTTCAAGCCTTTTATGCCAGCTTGCTTTTACTGCTTCAAATTCAGATTTAAGCTTTTCTACTGAATTGAATTCAGTTACAGCTTCTTTTCCCTGAACTGCTGCTTTTCCTATTCCCATCAATGCAGCAAGTTCTTTTGATTCACCTGGGTTTAAGTCTATTTCTATCTGGAAAACACCACAGCCGTTATCGCCGTAAGCTAGTGAATTGGTACATTCTCCTTTTTCAACTACCAGAGGATTGTGATAAGCCCTGTAGTTTCCTAAAAACTGATTAAGATCTGTATCAAATCCTGAAGCCTTAGCTCCTACAAGTGCAAGGAAAGTATGCCTGCTACCGTCATGATGTTGAAAATCAGCTGAATCATCAGCAAGGTTTACGTTTATTCCATGATCTATGATACCATCAACAACATCCATTTTCAAAATATACTGGGTATACTGAAGATTTCCGAAATCCTGCTGCTGATACCAGTTATTTGCATATTCAACAAAAGTATATATGCGAAGATTTCGCTTTACCTTATCATTGTTGGTCACCTTCAGCATCCAGGCTTCTACTGCTTTGCCCAGCGGTACAAAATATGTTGATTCTGTTTTGATATTGTCATATTCAGATTCAATGATAGTATAAGCTGTTCCATGACGACATACAGATTTGTATTGTTCAAGTGGCTTTCCTACAGGTTGCCATGATGCTGACCAATAATCTTTTTTATCTTTATCATGAATGTAAAAATATCTTCCCGGTTGATCCATTGGCGTTGAATTGAAGCGAAGCCTCATAAAACGACCCTGTGCTGCTGATTTGAAAAAGCTGTATCCTCCGGCATTGTTTGTTATTATTGCACCATATTCTGTTGAACCCAGATAGTTACTCCATGACCTCGGGGTATCGGGCCTGTCAATAACATATTCCTTGTTTAAATCATCAAAATGTCCGTATTGCATAATTATCTTTCTTTATCGGGTTATTATTAGATATTTATTTTGTTAGAAAAATGAAATAAAAATCTCCAATTATAAAAAATTCAACACCTTGTGTGTTTCAAATTTTAACTGGAGATTTTTATTTTTTATTTAAAGTCTGATACTAAAACACTTCTGAATTTGCTTTAATATAAGCTAAAAGTTCATCGACCTGGCAGAAAGCAACAGCTGTATAAGTATCAGCTGCTCCGTAATATATTGCTATTCTTCCTGTTTCTGCATCATATAAATTTGCACAAGGGAATGCAACATTTGGTACAAATCCAGATGTTTCATATATCTTTTCAGGTGTCAGCAAATAATCACTTGTTCTGTACAATACTTTGCTTGGATCATCAATATCAAGTATTACTGCTCCAAAGCTGTAAACAAAACCATTGCATGTGCCTGAAACTCCATGATAAAACAAAAGCCATCCTTCAGTGGTTTCAATAGGAACAGGACCAGCGCCTATTTTAGTTCCCTGCCACCAGCCTTTTCCGCCTTTGCCCATTACGTGTTTGTGTCTTCCCCAATAAATTAAATCAGTACTTTCACTCATGAAAATATCTCCAAAGGGTGTATGCCCGCTATCGCTTGGACGACTTAGCAATACATATTTACCATTTATTTTTCGAGGGAATAAAACTCCGTTTCTGTTGAATGGCATAAGCGGATTGGGAAGACGAACAAAAGTCTTGAAATCTAGTGTCCAGCCAAGTCCTATAGATGCTCCATGTAAATCATCACACCAGCTTACGTAATATTTTCCTTCAATTTCTACAACCCTTGGGTCATAGGCATAACTGGTAGGATTTGGATTTCCGTTTTCATCAACCCATGCTATTGGATCAGGATCAAGGTTGATATTCAAACCGTCTTTACTTTTGCCTGAAAATAATGTAGCCCTGCCATTTTTTTGATCAGCACGAAACACTCCGGCAAATTCACCTTTGAAAGGAGCTACCGCACTGTTGTAAACGCGGGCCGCTTTTGGTATCGGATTCCAGTCAATGATAGGATTGCCGCTATATCTCCACATCACATCCGAACACCCTGCCGGCCTGTCTTCCCATGGAATGTTGGGAAGAGCTTTTCCAATTATTGTTTTGCTCATTGTTTATTGTATATGAAATTTCTAATCTTTTTTAGTTAGTTGCTTCCATGCCGCTTTCAACACGTCTTTGTTCAAGTTCAGCCTGAACTTTCTTCATTGTCTTTTCATCAAGCTTATAAAAGAAAACCAATAATACAAGGGCAGCAAGACC
>CAYXJA010000045.1:0-9674 GCA_964465425.1 uncultured Prolixibacteraceae bacterium
AATTATTTAGGGAATTACAAATTTAACTATAATGAAAGATATTAAAAAAGATAATCAGGTAAAAGAAAGAAATTTAAAATAATAACAAAAAAGAGGCTGACATAACAAATATGCCAGCCTCAAATATTTTCTACAGTAGTTTATTATAAAACCCTTTTCTCTTTAATACGGGCTTTCTTACCTGTAAGTTCGCGGAAATAGAAAATACGAGATTGACGAACCTTTCCAACTTTGTTCACTTCAATTTGTTCGATAAAAGGCGAATTCAAAGGGAAAATCCTTTCAACACCAATATTACCTGACATTTTACGAACAGTAAAAGTTTTAGTATTCCCGGTACCTTTAACCTGAAGGACAACACCACGGAAATTCTGAATACGTTCCTTGTTTCCTTCTTTAATTTTATAGTGTACATTTACTGTATCACCGGCTCCGAACTCAGGTTTTGTTTTTAATTCTGCCTGAGCAAAAGCATTTTCTACAATTTTAATAGCATCCATTTTTTAAAATCTTTAATGGGTTAAAGCGCAATATTACCATTTACTTCAGATTTGTAAGAGATTACGCTTGCTTATAAAGCGCCGCAAAAATATATAAATTTTTTATATTCAAAAAGTTTGCATGAAAATATTTGATACTTAAATTAAAGTATTCTTTTAATTTTCAATAACCTTAAATTTTTCTCCAGTCTGATTAATAATAGTTCTGTACCATTCTTCCGGATAACCTGGTTGATCTGGATATTTGGCGATTCCGGTTTCAGTTCTTTCGAAAACACCATCTTTCTCCAGCATTACATTACCATCTTTGTATTTAACCAAAAGAAACTGCCAAAGTTTCTGCCATCTTTTAACAGTATTATCTCCGGCATTTGTTGAGAAATCAGTAAGGAATGCACGTGATTCGTTGATTTTTCCTTCATTATAGAGCTTTAGTGCTGCAGCATCTACAGCAGGTACCAAATCAAAGAAATTATTTTCAAGCTCTGACTGAACTTTAATAACATCTTTAATCATATTGTCGTATCTCAAATAAGCCATGTTTGAAACAAGATTAAATGCCCAGAAAGCTGAAGTTTCAGAATAAGTAAGCATATCACCGTTTCCAACCTTATAAGAATTTGGCACACTTGTAATTCCACAATACATAGGCACATAGCAAGTACTATAAGTATCATCAACACCAAACCAAAGAATTCCACCAATAGGATCCGGAATATTTGATCTGCTTTGGGCTATGAATGAGAAACCTGTTTGCTGTGTTGAAACAGCTCTTTCATTGCAGTACATTACGGAATCAACTTCCCAATCAAGAGGTCTCCATCTGTAAGGTAATTTGAAGGGGCCGGCACCAATATCTTGTGTCATATCCAATGGTGTACCTTCAAAATGATCACGCATCATCCGCATTACATCAGAAAGAGAAACCAATGAATCAGGTTTAACCCATAATGGGAATTTATTTGTTGCATAGCCTTTTTCGTCAAATTTTATTTTACCTGAAACATAATCAACATATCTTTCCATACCTTTTGAAATTCTGCTGAATCCCATCCATACTCTAGATTCGCTATAACGAGCAGCACTAAAGTCTGTTGGGGCAAAAATATCGCTGAAGCTGAAATCTTTATTCAAACCATCGAACCATCCTCTTTCTCTTGCAAAAGAAAATATGTCTTTGGAATACAAACAATTTTCCGGGTCGTTTAACGGGAAAGTAGTAATTCTGGCCTGATTGGCATGACCGCAAACATATCCGTCAGGTACTCTAAGTGCAACCCATACAGCCCCAAGTTCGAATTCACCTTTACCAATCATTTCCATTATCCATACTTCATTTGGGTCAGAAATTGAAAATGATTCGCCTTCACTGCTATAACCATATTCTTCAACCAGACCGGTCATAACTTCAATTGCTTCTCTGGCAGTACGTGCACGCTGCAAAGCAATATACATAAGGCTTCCGTAATCAATAACAGCTTTAGATTGGTGGTGAAGTTCAGATCTTCCACCGAAAGTAGTCTCCCCTATTGCAACCTGATGTTCGTTCATGTTTCCAACAACACTGTAATTATGAGGAACTTGCTTTATTTTACCAAGAAATTTACCAGTGTCCCATTCATATACGTCCAGCATTGATTCTTTATCATGATCGGCAGCCGGAGTAAAATAAAGTTCTCCATATAAAGTATGTGAATCAGCTGAATATGTTATCATTGTTGAACCGTCAGCTGTTGATCCTTTAGAAAATAAAAAATTAGTACAAGCCATAGAAGTAATGCCTGCAGCAAAAAATAAAAAAGAAGTTAAAATTGATTTTTTCATATTACGATAATTTGTTTTTATGGTCTATTAAAACCAACATCTTTACTTTAAAAAAGAATTGTTATTTAATGTAAACAAGTCAGTTGCATATTTGAAATACAATATTTGTCCTTAACACAAGCCAGACAAAAATAACAAAACCTAATCCAAACGGTTCAAATAATTTAAAATTAGTTTCTAAAATTACATTCAATTTTAAACACTATTTTTGAATTTATGAAATGTCAGGATAACAGAAAACCCGAATGGTTGAAAATCAAATTACCAAAAGGAACTAATTATTTGAAGGTAAAAGAGATAATCAAAACACACAATTTAAATACAATTTGCACAAGCGGGAAATGTCCTAACATGTCGGAATGCTGGGCTGCGGGTACGGCTACTTTCATGATACTCGGAGATGTTTGTACCAGAAGTTGCAAGTTCTGTGCGACAAAAACCGGAAAGCCACTTACTCCTGATATTGAAGAACCAAAAAAGATCGCTGAATCGATAAAACTTCTGGGATTAAAACATGCAGTTATTACATCTGTTGACAGAGATGATCTGGAAGATAAGGGGGCTCAGCATTGGGCTGTCACGTTAAAAGAAATTAAAAAGGTAAATCCTTCAACAACCATAGAAGTTTTAATACCTGATTTTGACGGAAGAGTTGATTTAATCAAAACAGTAATTGATGCAGGTCCGGATGTAATATCCCATAATCTGGAAACTGTAAGAAGACTAACACCGGTAATCAGGAGCAGAGCTAATTACGATACAAGTCTGAAAGTTATAAGAACAATCAGCAGTTCAGGTTCTACTTCAAAAAGTGGAATCATGGTGGGATTGGGAGAAACACACGAAGAAGTGGTTGAAACAATGGATGATCTCCTTTCATCAGGCTGCAGAATATTTACAATAGGTCAATATTTACAACCAACTAAATCGAACTTTGAAGTCAGGGAATATATAAATCCGGAAATCTTTGAGAACTACAAAACGATTGGATTAGAAAAAGGGTTTAAATTTATAGAAAGCTCCCCTTTAGTTAGAACATCTTATCATGCAGAAAAACATATTGATTGTAATATAAACTAAATGTTAATAAAATGTAAGCGTTTTAACTCAATTAATGACAAATAGTTGATAATAATTAGAATTAAAAGATAATAAATTATTGAAGTATTATTTTCAGATGTAAAACTTTTATCTTTACATTTGACCCGATTTTCCAGATGCCATTTTGACATCATTAGTTTAAAAAAAGTGAACAACTTCAAAATTAAGTCATATGGAAAGTAGTGCAATTTTACTTTTCTTTTTAACAGCTCTTTCACTCGTTGGAATTGCCCTTTTATTCGGAAGCTACATACCTCCCACTTCTTCAAATCCGTTAAAATTTGAGCCCTATGAATGCGGTATAGAAACCATTGGTGATTCCTGGCTTCAATATACCGTTGGTTATTATTTGTTTGCAATATTGTTTTTGATTTTCGAAGTTGAAACAATATTTATTTTTCCCTGGGCAACTGTTATGCGTGAAATAGGGATGACCGGATTTATTGAAATACTGATATTCTTTTCAATCCTCTCATTAGGATTGTTGTACGGATGGAAAAAACATGCATTAAAATGGGAATAAAGAAAAAATCGGAGATTGAGCAGAATGATTTTCCTGTTTGGGAAAAATATGCAGGAGGAAATTTTATTCTTACTTCACTTGACACAGTAGTAAACTGGGCTCGTTCAAATTCCTTATGGCCTTTAAATTTCGGCACCAGATGCTGTGCAATGGAATTAATGGCTTCCGGTGCTTCTCGTCATGATTATTCAAGATTTGGGTTTGAGGTTACCCGTGCTACTCCGCGTCAGGCAGACCTAATAATAATAGCCGGTTCAATCAATTATAAAATGGCGCCTGTATTAAAACGCCTTTATGATCAGATGGCTGAGCCTAAATATGTTATAGCAATGGGGGCTTGCGCAATATCAGGAGGTCCTTTTTTTTACAATTCATATTCAATTGTAAAGGGTGCCGATCATGTAATTCCGGTTGACGTATATGTGCCTGGTTGTCCACCCAGACCTGAAGCTCTAATATTTGGAATGATGCAACTTCAAAAGAAGATAATGCATGAAAAGAATTTTAAAAAAGTCAAATTGGTTGATATAAAACCATTACCATAAGGTTTTCAAATATTTTAGCATTGATCTATTTAAAAAATAACAAATGACAAACGAAGAGTTGATTAAATATCTCAATGAAAATTTTCCCGGGTCTATTGTAAAACAAGGCAGTCAATTTGCAGAGATGACTATTGGAAAAGATGATTTAGTTAATGTAGCTTTTAAGTTAAAAGAGTCTTCTGAAACTCAATTTGATTTTCTTATTAGCGTTACCGGGGTTGATTACTCTGACTGTATGGGAGTTATTTATCATCTTGAGTCAACAAAATACAGGCACATGATGGTTTTGAAAGCAAAAACATCAAACCGCGAAGAACCAACAATTGATACTTTAACAGAAGTATGGCGAACAGCAAAATATCATGAACGAGAAATTTATGATTTGCTTGGTGTAAAATTTAACAACCATTCTGACTTAAGACGTCTTTTTTTAGAAGATGGATGGGGTTTCCCTTTAAGAAAAGATTACAAAGACGAAGTAAGAATAATCGAACGATAAAATTATGTCTGAAATAAGAGAGATATTAATTGATTCTGACATCCTGAAGACCGATGATTATTCAGTCAACATGGGGCCTCAACACCCTTCAACTCACGGAGTTTTAAGACTACTTGTAACTCTCGAAGGTGAAATAGTTCTTAACGTGAAACCATATGTAGGATATATTCACAGCGGAATTGAAAAAATGTGCGAATCACTTGCATATCCGCAGATTGTACATCTTACTGACAGGATGGACTATCTGTCTGCCCACATGAACAACGAAGCTGTATGCTTATGTGTTGAAAATGCACTTCAAATTGAAGTTCCTGACAGAGTAAAATATATACGCACCATAATGGATGAGCTTATGCGAATTTCATCACATCAACTTTGGTGGAGTGCTTACGGTATGGATATGGGAGCTCAGACAGCCCTGTTTTATGGAATGCGAGACAGGGAAAAAATATTGGATATTTTCGAGGAAACTTTTGGAGCAAGAGTTACTTTAAATTATAATGTGCCCGGTGGAGTAATGTTTGATATACACCCAAACTTTGCTAAAAGGGTTAAAGATTTCATCAAAGACTTTAGAAAGAAACTCATCGAATACGATAATTTATTATCATTCAATGTAATATTCAGAGAAAGAACAGTAGATATCGGTTATCTATCAATTGAAGATGCAATAGATTATGGTGTAACCGGTCCTTCTGCACGAGCTTCAGGATTTTCTTGCGATGTAAGGAAACATCATCCGTACAGCGCATATCCTTTTATCAATTTTAATGAAATACTTGATGAAAAGGGAGACACATTTGCAAGATATTATTGCAGAATCAGAGAGATGCATGAATCATTGAACATTATTGAACAATTGATTGATAACATTCCGGAAGGTGATTTTGCAGTAAAGATGAAAGGAGTGATCAAACTACCGGAGGGTGAATTTTTCCAGCAGGTAGAAAGTTCAAAAGGCGTTTTTGGTGTATTTATAATTAGTGATGGAAAAAAGAATCCTTATCGGGTTAAATTCAGATCTCCCGGTTTTTCAAACCTGTTTGCTTTAAACAACATGGTAAAAGGATTTAAAATAGCTGATTTAATTGCAATAATGGGATCACTTGATTTAGTTATCCCTGATATTGACAGATAATGAGATTATTAAACAAGGAAGAATTAGATTTCAGATAAAATGGATTTCAGCATTTACGATTTTACGGATTTTACAAAAAACCTGCACATTTGGTTCTCCGAGCATATGTCACCCGGATGGACAACAACTGTTGAGTGGGTAATTGTAGGAATACTATATCTTTTATTTGTTGCACTATTAGGATTATTCCTAATATGGGCAGAAAGAAAAGTTTGTGCAGCATTTCAGCAAAGGATAGGACCCAACAGAGTTGGCCCGTGGGGTTTAATCCAAACGATAGCTGACTTCATCAAGCTAATGATGAAGGAAATTGTAACTCCTCGTAAAGCAGATAAATTCCTCTATAATCTTGCCCCGGTTATTGTTATAGTTTCTATGTTTCTTGCTTTGGCAGCTATTCCATTTGCTCCGGGATTACAAGGGCTTGACTTTGATATTGGAGTATTTTATTTGTCAGCTGTGTCCTCACTGGGAGTAATTGGAATTTTGTTAGCCGGTTGGTCTAGCAACAACAAATATTCATTAATCGGAGCCATAAGAAGTGGTGCTCAAATTATCAGTTATGAATTATCAGTAGCAATGTCACTTATAACGATAGTTATACTTGCCGGAACAATGCAATTCTCCGGTATTGTAGAAGGGCAACGCGATTTATGGTTCATATTTAAAGGTCATATTCCGGCTTTCATAGCTTTCGTTATTTTTATTATCGCCGGAACAGCTGAAACCAACAGAGGTCCTTTTGACCTTGCAGAAGCTGAATCTGAATTAACAGCAGGATTTCACACTGAATATTCAGGAATCAAATTTGCATTGTTTTATCTGGCTGAATTCATAAATATGTTTATAGTTTCAGCTGTAGCTGCTACTGTATTTTTAGGAGGATGGATGCCTTTGCATTTCGGATCGTGGGATTCGTTCAATCAGGTAATGGATCTTATTCCTCCTGTAATTTGGTTTTTCCTTAAATCATTTGGAATTGTATTTTTAATTATGTGGCTGAAATGGTCTTTCCCAAGATTAAGAGTTGATCAGATCTTAACACTTGAATGGAAATATCTTCTTCCAATAAACCTCCTCAATATTTTATTAATGACATTAGTTGTATTGACCAGGTTTCATTTATAAAACAAGGGATAATTATGAGATCAATAATAAATTATATCGCTTCAATATTCAAAGGATTATTAACATTGCTGGCAGGAATGAAAGTAACAGGCCGATACTTCCTGCACTTCAGAAAACACATTACCCAGCAATATCCAGAGAATCGTAAAGACCTGGTAATGTTTGAAAGATTCAGAGGCGAAGTTATTATGCCGCATAATGAAAACAATGAGCATAAATGTACAGGATGTGGAATCTGTGAATTAAACTGCCCGAATGGATCGATTGAAATAATTACAAAAATGATAACAACTGAGGATGGTAAAAAGAAAAAAATTATAGATAAACATATTTACCACCTTGGAATGTGTTCTTTATGCAACTTGTGTGTAAAATCATGTCCATCTAATGCAATTATTATGGGACAGAAGTTTGAACATGCAGTATATGAACGCACTCAATTAACAAAAGTATTGAATCAACCGGGTTCAAAAATACAGGAAGGTGTTAAAGAATAAATTATAAAGGATATGTTAAGCCAAATTTCATTTTTCATTATAGCTGCTGTAATAATTGTATTTTCAATTCTTACAGTTACAAGCAGACAAATATTAAGATCTGCAGTATACCTGCTCTTTGTATTAGTTGCTACAGCTGTCCTTTACCTAATGATGCAATATAATTTTCTTGCTGCTGTTCAATTAACTATATATGTCGGAGGTATTCTGGTACTGATAATCTTTTCCATTTTACTTACAAGCCATATAAGTGAAAGAACAGTGACTTCAAGTTTGAAGTACAATCTGTTTTCAGCTCTTGCAACTCTTGCCGGAGCAATACTTTCATTATCCGTAATTCTGAATTTCAATTTTATAGCCAGTACTGAAACCCCATTGAATACCGACGTAAAAGAAATAGGCAGGGCTCTTGTTTCATATCAGAAAGATGGTTTTGCATTGCCCTTTGAAGTCATTTCAATTTTGCTTCTGGCAGCAATGATAGGAGCGATAGTTGTAGCAAGGAGAGAAAAGACAACTATGTCTGACAATAAAGAAATAAGTGAAAACCCAAATAATTAATCAGGAAATGATACAGACTATACCATTAAGTTATATCCTAATAGTCAGCACACTTATGTTTTTCATAGGCATATATGGTTTTCTGACAAGAAGGAATCTGATTACTATGTTGATGTCCGTTGAACTAATACTAAATTCAGCAAATATAAATTTTGTTGCCTTCAACCGTTATTTATTTCCTCAGGCATTACACGGGCATTTCTTTGCAATGATAATAATTGCAATTGCTGCAGCAGAAGCAGCAGTTGCTATAGCTATAATTATAAATATCTATCGGAATTTCAAATCCATCGATGTGGATAAGGTAAATGAGATGAAGTTTTAAACAGGAACTGAAAAGATATAAGCAATGAACACATATTCATATACATTATTAATACCTCTTATTCCTCTTGTAGTATTTTTGTTTCTTGGTTTACTGGGAGGTAAAATGAAGCCTTTAATTTCCGGTTTAATTGGCACAACCGGACTAAGTATATCAGCCATCTTATCTTATATAACAGCCTTAAAATATTTTATTTTCAATCACATTGAAGGTGATGTTTATTCTTCAATAAAAGTATTTGATATAAACTGGCTTCACCTTACTGATAAGCTCACTATTAATCTGGGAATACTTTTAGATCCAATATCAGTAATGATGCTTGTTGTTGTAACAACTGTTTCATTGATGGTCCATATTTATAGTCTGGGATATATGAAAGGAGACCCCGGTTTTTACAGGTTTTATTCATTTCTTTCTCTTTTCAGTTTTTCAATGTTGGGACTTGTTTTGGCAACCAACATATTTGAAATGTACATATTCTGGGAATTGGTTGGCGTTTCATCATTCCTCCTAATTGGATATTACTATGAAAAACCAAGTGCAGTAGCTGCTTCAAAAAAGGCTTTTATTGTAACCCGATTTGCTGATCTTGGTTTTCTGATTGGAATTCTGATATTGTCTTTCAATACAGGAACTTTTGATTTTCAAACGCTTACAGATCCTAATGGACCTGCTCTTGCATCAAAGGGAGGAGCTGCATTCTTAGGAATGTCAGTTTTAACCTGGTCTTTGATATTAATTTTTATTGGGGGTGCAGGAAAATCTGCAATGTTTCCTTTACACATATGGCTTCCGGATGCTATGGAAGGACCTACTCCGGTTTCAGCTTTAATACATGCAGCAACCATGGTTGTTGCCGGTGTTTATTTAATATCCCGTCTTTTCCCTGTTTATGCATTAGGTGCCCCGGAAGCTTTAAACATAATAGCTTGGGTAGGTGGTATAACTTCATTATTTGCAGCTATAATCGCTTGCACTCAAACAGATATAAAAAGGGTTTTAGCTTATTCAACTATCTCTCAGATCGGATATA
>CAYXJA010000046.1:0-4984 GCA_964465425.1 uncultured Prolixibacteraceae bacterium
AATAACCACCCAAATATTAATGCCTGGGTAAGCAGAAGATAAGAAATGGTTTACTTAGTCATAATCCTAATCTAGATTTAGAAAGATAAGATATAAATTCAAATAAAAACCCGGAACAAATTACTGCTCCGGGTTTTATTTTATGTATTAATTATAGCACAATCTTCTCTGTCACAACTTCATTGTTTTCCGTCCTTATCCTCAATACGTAAACCCCACCTTTAATCCCTTCTGAAGGAATATCCACCTTTGAAGATTTAATATTTCTCCATTTTCGGATAACTCTGCCTGATGAATTGATAAGTGATATTTCCTTAACCACCTCTTTTGATTGAATATTAATAATCTGCGACTGCCCATCTACTGTAACTTTAATCTTATCCTGAACTTTTATTTCTTTTGTTCCGGTAAGTTCAGTTTGTCCCCAAAGGAGAGGGTAGTCAGGGATAGTGCAGAAGGCGTATTTGTCGATGTTGACAATTCTCCATAATCCACTCATCGTAAAATAGGCTTTCATCCAACCAAAATAATTTAATCCATCTTTTGTTATTTTAACTCCAATCTTCTCAACATTATTGCATTTACCGTTGAACCAACAAACATGTGAATTACAACTTTGCCATACAATTGAATCGCTCTTCAATGAATCAGTTTTAGTATAATAGCATATTAAAGAGAATTGACAATTTGAATTCAATGTATTTATAATTGCCCAGTTTCCTGGAGATGATTCGGTCAGATATATAAGTATATCGTTTATAGTATCATTATTAATTTCAATAGTCAGTGTATCAGTGTTTGCATTTTTAAATGTTTTATCAGGATTATAATCATGAACAATTATTGAAGGCTCTTGAGCATTTAGTCTTAATGCTGCTGTTATTATTAATAGGGGTAAATATTTTTTCAGTTTCATAAACCCAAAGTTATGTAAAATAAATTTTCAAAGCAATATCATTTTTCACCCAATCTGGTTTCGAAAAATCTTAATAAAACAATCCAGATTAAAATATAACCCGAACCGTACCAAAGCCGTACCAAAGCCGTACTTTCTCCCATTAGAATAGGAGAAAGTACGGCTTTGGTAGGTATCAGGTATATTGGAAGTACCTTGAAATCCTTATTCATTTTTTTAGAAACAAAAAACCCGGACAATTACTTGCCGGGTTTTCAATATTTGATTTAAAGTATTCTTTATTCCTGAACAGCTGCAATGCCCGGAAGGATTTTTCCTTCGAGATATTCCAGTAAAGCGCCACCTGCAGTAGAAATGTATGAAACACCATCAGCAAGTTCAAATTTGTTGATACATGCAACTGAATCTCCACCTCCGATAAGTGAGAACGCGCCTTTTGATGTAGCAGCTACAATAGCTTCGCCTACAGCCTTTGAACCACCTTCAAATTTTGGGAATTCAAATACGCCAACAGGTCCGTTCCATAAGATTGTTCCTGAGTTTTCAATTACATTTTTCATTTCTGCAATACTCTTTGGACCTGCATCCAATCCCATCCATCCTGCAGGAATCTGATCTGATTCAATGGTCATTGTATTAGCATCAGCTGAAAAAGCATCAGCAGCAACAACATCGTTTGCCATTATTATCTTAACACCCTTGGCAGCAGCTGCTTTTTCAATGTTAAGTGCTGTTTCAATATAATCATCTTCAACAAGTGAGCTACCGATATTGCCACCATGAGCCTTGATAAATGTAAATGTCATACCACCACCAATGATGAGGTTGTCAACTTTATCAAGCATGTTTTCAATAATGGTAATTTTTGAAGAAACTTTTGCGCCTCCCATTATTGCAGTGAATGGTCTCTTTGGTGAATCCATCACTTTGCATAAGCTGTCGAGTTCGCTTTCAATAAGATATCCAAACATTTTGTCGTTAGGGAAGAACTTGGCAATAACAGCTGTAGAAGCATGAGCACGGTGAGCTGTACCAAATGCATCATTTATCCAGCAGTTGCCAATAGCAGCAAGCTGTTCAGCAAATGCTTCAACACCTTTTTCTTCTTCTTTGTGGAACCTGAGGTTTTCAAGCATAAGAACTTCACCCGGTTTCAAAGTGTCGGCTACTTTTTTTGCTTCTTCACCAATGCAGTCAGTAGCAAATTTTACAGTGGCACCATTAAGCAATTTAGAAAGGTGATCAACTATGTGGCGAAGTGAGTATTTATCTTCCGGTCCTTCTTTCGGACGGCCAAGATGAGACATGATGATAGGTGAGCCTCCCTTTTCAATTACTTTATTGATGGTAGGAACAGCAGCTCTCATACGTGTATCGTCAGTTATTTCAAATTTTTCATTGAGGGGTACATTAAAGTCAACACGAATAAGTGCTTTTTTCCCCGCGAAATCGTAATTATCAATTTTTTGCATCTTATGATATATTTAAGTTTAGAATCAGATTCAAAGATAAGAATTTAATAAATATTGGTGAAACAGTGCTATTTATATTGTTGTCTTTGTTAAGTGATTGTTAGAGCAAATGAAATGCAGATGAAATAAGAATTTTATGGAATAAAAATCCCGGAGTAGCAAACCGTAATGTTTTGCGTCTTACTCCGGGTAATTTTTTCTGACTAATAGTTAGTAGGTTTAAATTTTGCTTAATCAATAACACTTAACTTCCAGCCATTTAAGCAGAAATAATTTCTTTGTTATCTCTGTTAGTTTAGTTGTATAAACAATCTCAGATACTAATGTAGGAATATTTTGTTTTATACCAAACATTTTAAATAAAAAAGCAGGAATTTTTGGTTCCTGCCTTTTTAGATTATTATTCATATCTGTTATAATCACCTCTTCTGTGGTCTCTGCTTCCGCCACGGTCGTTTCGGTCGCCGCCACGGTCACGGTTGTATCCACCGCCGCCGCCGCTTCTGTTGCCAAAACCACCTCGGTTACCATCAGGTCTGCGATTTCCACCGCCGCCACCACCAGGTCTTCCGAATGAACGTTTTTCTGCAGATCTGGGTTCAGATTTTTTAACAATGATGTAATTGCCCATGAAATTTGTATCATTAAGGTGCTCAATAGAAGCAGACCCTTCTGATTCATCTTCCATTTCTACGAAACCATAGCATTTTGACATGCCTGTTTCACGATCCATAATAAGTTTTACAGAACTGACATTACCATATTGGCTGAATAATTCTTTGATTTGATCAGCTGTTGTGTCAGCGTTTAGCTTTGCTACAAAAATATCCATAAAATGAAAAAAAAATTAAATGATAATTGGATTAATTAACTCTTTAGAAAATGCGTAGCTGAACAAATGAGAGATGTTAATACTAAACAAATCCTAATCAAGCAAATCTATTGATTATTAATAACAATGAAAAGATTTTTGGTAAATTATTACACAAAAACATGAAAAAACTTTTAAAATTCATTTTTTATCCAAAAAAATGAACATTTAAGGTGATTATTTTACTTTTTGGTGACCTTAATTTTTTCCGTAGGTGCCTGATTTTCGTTTCTTTGTTCAATAGCTTCAATAACTTCTTTACAAAGATTGCCGAAAGCTTCAATTGTTATTTTATCTCCGCTTAAGGAACCGGGTTTTCCAATATCTCCGCCTTCCCTTATGCTTTGAACAATTGGTATTTGGCCTAATAATGGTATTCCTGTTTTTTCAGCCATATTTTTCCCTCCGTCTTTACCAAAAATATAGTATTTATTTTCAGGCAATTCTTCAGGTGTGAACCATGACATGTTTTCTACAAGACCCAATACAGGTACATCTATTGATTTACTCTTAAACATGTTCACCCCTTTAATTACATCTGCCAAAGCTACATCCTGCGGAGTTGTAACAATTATTGCACCAGTAACCGGAACTGTTTGCATAAGGGTAAGATGAATATCGCTTGTTCCGGGCGGAAGATCTATAAAAAGATAATCCAATGAGCCCCAGTCTGTATCTATAATAAGTTGTTTCAATGCGTTGGAAGCCATCGGACCCCTCCATACCAAAGCTTCTTCTGGATTAACAAAAAAGCCTATAGATAAGATTTTAACACCAAATTTCTCAATTGGAATTATTACATCCCTGCCGTTGATTTTATCTCCTGCCGGGCGTGAATCTTTTTCACCAAACATTATTGGAATTGAAGGACCAAATATATCCGCATCAATAAGTCCGACTTTTGCTCCTGTCTTTGCCATTGCAGTTGCCAGGTTTACTGCAACTGTTGATTTTCCTACTCCTCCTTTACCCGAAGCAACGGCAATAATATTTTTAACTCCCGGAAGAACAGGCCTTTGCATATCATGTAACGAGCGGACTGAAATATTACCTGCAATTTCAATATCCTTTCCAAGGTTTCGTAAAATGCTTTGAACGCATTGTGCTTTTACTATTGCAACATTCGGGTCGTTAGACCTTTGAAATACAAGTGTGAAGCTAACCTTCTTTCCTTCAATTCTGATTTCCTGAACCATATCAAGCTCTACGATATTCTTGTCAGATCCCGGCATTATAACCAGAGAGAGAGCTTCTTTTATATCCTTTGGTTGTATTGGCATAACTTTATTATTATTTATTCTGTAAAAATAAGAATTTATTTAAAAGATAGAAATGTCTTATTTGTTCTAAGCAACCCAAATTAATTCATATTAATCCGACTTTTAAAAGCCGAACTTCTTTGGCTTTGTTATAATTGGACTTCTTGTTTATTTGTTATTTATTAGCTTAAAATGAATACACATGAAGACGATTGGGGATTTACTGAATATGGCGGGCAAGACTGCAATTATAACAGGTGCTGCAAACGGGATAGGGAAGGCTATTGCAAAAAGGTTTGCCGAGGCCGGCAGCAGCTTAATTCTGATAGACAAAGACAGCGAAGGGCTTACAACGCTTTCCGATTCTTTTAAAGAGAATGGTGTTAAAGTAGATTGTTATTCATTCGACTTATCCCGAAAAGAGAGTATTGATGAATTCTGGGATAAAATTGAAGGTTCAAAAGTT
>CAYXJA010000046.1:5084-9509 GCA_964465425.1 uncultured Prolixibacteraceae bacterium
GAATTTGGACGAAAGGGTTTCAGGGTTAATGCAATTTTGCCGGGAGGTATTTTAAGTAATGGTACTAAAGCTGCAGCAAAAGATGCTATTGCCAAATTCAACGTGAAGCTTATTTCCGATGGTTATAATTTTTTCCAGCGTATCCCGGCAGGACGACTTGGAGATCCGGATGAGATAGCAAGGATGGTTTTGGTTTTATCATCAGAAATGTCGAGTTATATGTACGGTGCAATTATCCCTGTGGATGGAGGGTTTCTATCTGCTTAGAAGCCGAGCTCTGTTGCCGGGTCCCAGAATCTTTCCTTGAAATTTAAAATTTTATCGTCTTCTATAATCAGTCCTTCACTTTCAAGAAGTTCCTGCATTACATTTTCGCCTCCGAAGAAATGTTTCCCGGTTAACAATCCATTTCTGTTAACAACCCTATGGGCAGGAATTACTTCTTTTTGCGAATGACTTTGATTCATTGCCCATCCTACCATCCTTGATGAACGGGCTGTTCCGAGATAACTTGCTATTGCGCCGTAACTGGTTACTCTTCCCGGAGGTATAAGCTTTACAATTTTATATACATTCTGAAAGAAATCTTCGCTCATAAATTGTAAATTTGAATAGTGCAAAATATAAAAAATTTAATTAACCCTCATTATGAAGATTAAGTATCTGGTGACTTCTTTTTTATTGTTATTATCAGTTTCCTTGTACGGAAGCCATATTGTCTATCTCATTCACGGTCATGGGAGTCCTAAATTTGTATTAAACAAGATTGAAAGAAACCTCAATAAATCAGGATTCAAGACTTTAAATTACGGATATAACAGCCTTTATGTTGAACTTGATGAACTTGGAAGGTTGCTATATGATAATATTTTGAATTCGGGATATGATTCAATTAGTTTCGTGACTCATTCTATGGGCGCTATAGTTGTAAGGTCAATGCTTCAGTATTACGATGAAAGTAAAAAGCAACCTGTATTATTCAGGATGGTCATGATTGCTCCTCCAAATAAAGGGGCAGAAATAGCTGATGTATATTCAAGAAGTGCTTTTACGAAATGGATAATGGGTCCTAATATAGAGCTTTTAAAAACCGATTCTTCCTCTTATGTCAACAAACTGCCTGTTCCCCATTCATCGGAAGTAGCTGTTATTGCAGGGATGAAAGGTACAGAAAAAGGTTATAATCATCGAATTAAGGGTGATAACGATGGTCGCCTTAAACCTGAAAGAACAACTCTTGGCATTGAAAAGGAAGTGGCAATTTTCAAGGAAGAGCATACCATGATAACTCAAAATAAAAAAGCTATTGCATTGATAGTTGAGTTTATGAAGTATGGTTATTTTGTTTCGAAGGTAAGTAACTAAGGATTATCCTGGTCTTAGTTATAGATTAATATGTCTTTCTTTGAAAGTCTCTTAATAATATCTTCCATTTCAGAGTAGATTGCAGGAATATATTTTAAAGTAAGGTCAGCTCCAAGAATCTGAGCGCATTTCTGCCAGAAATCTGCTCTTGAAGTATTTAGGAATCTGGCAAGCAATTGATAAGGTGTTTGTCCTATTTCTCTGTCAATCAGCAGAAGTAATATTTTCCCCTGTCGTATATTGAGTTTGATAACATCATTGAAATATCTGTCTTTGACATAGCTTTCATAATCGAGGAGAAACTTCTTTTCTGCTTCTTCATCTTCCATCATTTCAAGCTGAGCCATTACAAGATCGTATTCTATCTTAACGGTTTGAGCCAAAGGCCATACTTTCTGAATGTCTTCCTTAAGCTGAAGTTTCTTTTTGATTGAAAGAGAGCTTCCCTGTGAGGAGAAAGAAAATCCTGTCAGAATAAAAAACAACATTAACAGTGGGACTGATATTGAAAGTGTTTTTTTCATCTGAAGCTGTTAGGTGAAGTTAGTTCAACTATCTTTTCATACGACCTGTATCTTTCTTTTATAATCTTTTCTTCGGCAAGAATCTTGGCTTTGTCCATCCCTCCAAGGTAATATCTTTGAATCCAGGGGAAAAGAGTAATGATAGCATCTAAGGTCGAATAATTTTTAATAATAGCAACAGCTGCAAAGTATAATCCGGTTATCAGTAACATTGAATTAAGGCCGTCTTTTATAGCACCAACTGATAGTTGACCCGAGCCGGGAATAATTCCACTCATAACGTAAGTCCGGGTAGGATTATATCTCTTATTGTATTTGAAAACCTTTTTAAATTCTTTATCGAGGAGCAATTTAGTTGAGTCGCTAAGTTCTGAAAGCTCAACAACTCTTATAAATTCATTATAGGCAGCAGAATCGCTTTGGACGCCATAGCTTGCAATGCCCTTCAGAAAGTGCATTTGGATTTGCTGGGTATTGTTAATATCGTCTGTAAAATAAAGAAGTTCGTTGAGAACCTGCATGTTTTTATTAGCAAGTAGGAGGCCAAATGTCTTGCCAAGAATTGCTTCATTCTTGATACTATCAGATTTGGACTGGATATAAGCTCTGTCGTAAAAAATGGAAGCAAGTTCGTAATCTTCCATTCTATTGTAGCAGTGACCAATTTGTAAAGCAATAATATCCACTGACTCATGTCCGAAGTACAAAGCCCTGTTGTATTCCTGAGCTGCAATGGAGTAGTTGCCATCTTCAAACTGTTCATCGGCAAAAGAGACAACGTCTGAAACAGATTGAGCATTAAGGTTTACAACAAGCAGTATGCTAATAATCAGAATATAGAATCTGTTCTGTTTCATGAATTAATCCGTGGTCAATATTATCGTTGTATCTTATTGCAGAAGCAGCCCCGCCATAAACATTGGATGCATAATAGCTGAATGCCAGTCCTCCGATTATCCATGGGTAAACACTTTTTGTTCCGTATTTATCAAAACCTCTGTAAGCAAAGTAAGTAGATGAAACAGTAAACAAGAAGGAAATAACTCCATCTCCCCAGTATCCACAGTACATTTTTCCGGTTCCGGGAATTATAGCTGACATGATTGAAGCAAGGACCGGGCTTTTACGTTTTGCCACATGGCTTTTTTGAGCTACGCTTCTTAATCCGGCAATTTTAAAATTCATTTTAGGAACTTCGTTCAAACTTAGCTGATAGGCTTTTTCCCAGTTCTTTAAAAGAAGTTCAGTGCCCAAATTATGTTCGTATTTCTGTGGAATATCCAATCCATTGTTAATACTGTTCTGTACTTCAGTATAATTTTGGCGGGTCATAAGTAACCTTACATATTCTTCACGGAATTCAGGCATCAGCTTATTAAGATCTTCAATATTATCAGAAGGGAAGAACTTCTTAGCTTTTGAGAATTCTTTCATCTTTCTGTACGATTTTAGAAGCATAAGTTGTGATACTGAATCCTTGTCGCAGAAAAAAGAAATTCTCTCAAGTTCGTGTTGAGAAAGCTGGTACTGGCCGGTGTTGAAAAGATACTCGGCAAATCGTTTAGAGTTATCGCAATCAAAGATATTTGTCTGCCCGAAAGAAACAGACGACAAAAGCATAAGTATGACGATGATTGATTTAGTAAGCAGGGTCATAGTATTTTTCAGTTTTAATTTCATAAGGATATTCACCTTGAGCAACAACCGGGTGGCATCTTGCCAATCGGTCGAATATTTTTAAGTATGCAATAATGGGGTTGTCATGCTGAAGACTTTCAATAGCGTATACCGAGCATGAAGGGGTAAAAACACAGCTTGCCATATCCTGTGAGGAAAGGAAATTCTTATAAGTCCAAAACAAAATAGCAGCAGTATTTTCAATTTCATTGTTTTCAGACTTCACATATCTAATGAAGTTTTCTTTGCGGTCTTTTGGTTTATTAAGTCCTTTAAGTTTATCTTTTTTGGATACTGGCTCAAGACATGATCCTGATAATTGAATAGTAAGAAGAATAAGCAAAAGACAAGAGATTTTGAAAAAGGGCTTATAATTCTTGATCATACAGGTTGTTGTTTTTTTGTTCATTGATGACAATGTTTTCCATATTAATAACCTGATAAATACTACCACCTTTATCGGGATATGTAGCAATAAGAATTTCCGAAGGAACATCTATACCCTGTTGTGTTACATATTTTTTAAGTATCTGGCGGTTGATTACTTTCCCGTCATCATTAACAACAGTTATAGAATAAAGCAGTTTGTTTTTAGTAGCAATCAGAACTTTTGAGAAAAACTTTTTCAATGGGTCGGGAGGAATCCAGGTTGTGATGACCATATCATCTTTCTTTTCGAAACCTTTGATGGTAAATTTAGTGTCTTCAAGTCCATAGTTTGACATTTTTCCTGCAAGTATAAAGCTGAACAAAGACTGATCAGGAATAAGCAGGTTTTTGCCTAATGAAAAAAGTGTATCCCCCCTGAAATTATACATTAATGTGTCGAAAAGTACAATCTTTTCCTTTTGAGGAAATG
>CAYXJA010000047.1:0-9232 GCA_964465425.1 uncultured Prolixibacteraceae bacterium
TCATTCTTGTTGAAGAATTATAAGTGAAAGCCTCTCCCTTATCTTCATATTCCTTTCTGAGAATTTCAAGATCTTCTGAAGAATCGAAAGCAAGATAAGCATCACCGTTTTCAACCAATAAATCAGCATATTGCTTATAAATATGTTTTCGTTCAGATTGCCTGTATGGACCATGAGGCCCTCCTTCCCTTATTCCTTCATCAACTTTAAGTCCGCACCATTCGAGAGATTCCATAATGTATTCCTCAGCTCCCGGAACAAATCTTGTTTGATCAGTATCTTCTATTCTAAGTAGAAAATCGCCGTTATATTTTTTTGCAAATAAGTAGTTAAATAAAGCAGTTCTTACTCCACCCATGTGAAGCGGACCTGTAGGACTTGGTGCAAACCTGACTCTAACTTTCTTTTGTGTCATATTGATGAATTTTTTCAATGCAAATATAAGCTTTCAATTTATTGAGGGCAAAAAATAATAAGTTGAATAGAAGGCAAATTAACAATTCCGTTCGTGTAAGGAAAATGCACTTTCGTCAAAAGAATAAAGTGTTTTATAAAAACCAAATGAACAAATATTGCATTAAGGATGTTCCTGTCTTAAATTTAAATAAACATTTAAACTTACAGTTATGATATCAATAATAATAGCACTCGGAATTTTTGCAATAGCTGTAGGAATATCATTTCTATCAGCTTCACACAAAAACAACATAGCTCACTAGTAGAGATTTACAAAGAGCTATTTTGATAAACTTTTGGTTTGCGATTTCAATAACAGCATAATCGCCTTTTAAAATTTTCTCATGAAAATTTTAAAGATTTGTACTCAAATGGGTATTTTAAATAGATATACCTCATTCGTACCAAACTACCACCAAAGAGCCACTTTCTCCTATTAAAATGGGAGAAAGTGGCTCTTTGGTGGTAGTTTGGTGGTAGTTTGCCGGCTCTTTGGTCCGGACGAAGTATAATTAAGAAATGAACATTTCGGGGAGAAAATTTATCATTACCTTCCATAATAATTTTACATCATTAATGTAAAAAATCAGATTTATTAAAACTTCATTTAATTATATTAGCCCAAACAATTGACTGTTATGTTTGGAGAGATAAAAAATGAAATAAGCATTTTTCTTGAAAGGTTAAAAACAAATGGCCTTTTCAAAGAAGAAAGGATAATTATATCACCTCAGGATTCTGAAATAATTATTTCCAATGGTCAGAAAGTATTAAACTTCTGCTCAAACAATTATTTGGGTTTATGCAATCATCCATTGATAAAAAAGGCAGCTTGCGATACAATTGAAAAATGGGGATTTGGCTTGTCTTCAGTAAGGTTTATTTGCGGCACACAACAAATACACAAAGAGTTAGAGGAAAAAGTCTTCTGCTTCTTAGGAACAGAAGATACGATATTATATTGCGCGGCATTTGACGCAAACGGTGGTTTGTTTGAACCGTTGTTAGGTCCGGATTGTGCAGTAATATCAGACGAGTTAAATCATGCTTCTATTATTGACGGAGTAAGGTTGTGCAAAGCAGAAAGATTCAGGTACAAACATTCTGATATGAATGATCTTGAAGAAATTCTGAAAAAGACTCAAAATTTAAAGTGTCGCCTTATAGTTACTGACGGAGTATTTTCTATGGATGGAGATATCGCTGATTTGAATAACATTTGTGATCTGGCAGAAAAATACAATTCACTGTTGGCAGTAGACGACAGTCATGCCACAGGTTATATCGGAGAAACCGGAAGAGGAACACATGAAAGATGCGGAGTATACGGGAGGGTTGATATCATAACTTCAACATTCGGAAAAGCACTTGGAGGAGGGAACGGAGGATTTACTTCAGGAAAAAAAGAAATAATTGATTTACTAAGGCAAAGGTCGAGACCATATCTATTTTCAAATTCTGTTTCGCCTGCTACAGTCGGTGCCAGTTTGAAAGCTCTGGAAATAATTGAAAATGACACTACATTAAGAAATAAAACCATCAGTAACGCCATCTATTTCAGAAATGAAATCAAGAATCTTGGATTTAATGTTCTGGATGGAGAAACAGCAATTATTCCGGTAATGATATATGATGCTCCATTGGCTGTTAAGTTTGCAGAATTATTATTAAAAGAAGGAATTTATGTTATTGGGTTTGTATATCCTGTTGTCCCTGAATCAAAAGCAAGGATAAGGGTTCAGATTTCAGCTTCTCACAATAAAGTTCAATTAGACAAGGCAATACAGGCTTTTAAAAAGATTGGCAAGGAATTGGGAATAATCTGACAACAAACTTTTCGAAAGTAATTTTTGTCATTAATAGAAATCCTATATTAAAGGCTATTGTTTTGACATGATATTTATTTAATTGTCATTCATTTTTTTTAACTTGTGCTTAGTTTTAAAATGGAGAGGAGATGAAACAAAATATGAATTTTAAAAAATCGGTGTGGTTTATATGTATTTTCTTATTCTTCGGTGTTTTAGTAAAAGCACAGGAGAGTGAAATATTCAATAAAATTAAAGAATTTCCTGAAGTTAAATCAATACAAAAAATCAATCACTACCCTTTTTTTAGAGAGACATATGAGATTTTAATTGATCAATATTTAAATCATGAGAACCCATCTGATGGCAAATTTACACAAAGAGTAATCCTGTCAGATTTAAACAAATACAGTCCGGTAATATATGTAAGTGAGGGGTACAATGCTGATTATGCCTTGAAACCCAATTACATAAATGAATTAAGTAAAATTTTGGAAGGCAATCAAATTGTAGTTGAGCACCGTTATTTTGGGAAGTCAATGCCCAATAATCCAAAATGGGAATATTTAACAGTCAAAAATGCATGTGCAGATTTGCACAGGATACAAAAGATTTTTTCAAGGATATACGACAACAAAAATAAATGGATTGTTACAGGAAGCAGTAAGGGAGGAACTAATGCGCTTGCATATAAAACATTTTACCCTGATGATGCTGATATTTGGATAGCCTACGTTCCTGCGATAAATTATGACAAAGAAGATAAAAGGCTGGAAAAATTTCTGGATAATGTAGGAAGTGCTGCATGCAGAGATAAAATTGATAATTTCCAAAAAGACTTTTTAAAGAACAGGGATACAATGCAGTATTTTCTGGATTCAGTAATAGATGCCCGAAACCTTACATTTAAAATAGGTAAAGAGGAGGTTTTGGATTACTGGGTAATGGAATATGAATATTATTTCTGGCAATATGGATCCAAATGCAATGAAATACCTCTACCCGGTGATGATATCAATAAAAAATTCAAGTATCTGTTAAATGTTTTGGATCCAGATTATTTTTCCATTGAAGGTTCCTTGCCTTACAGGTCTTATTACATTCAGGCTGCTAAAGAATTAGGTCACTATGGATATAATGTGAAACCTTTGAAGGGATATCTTAAAATAAAAGATGCTGAAGGATTTCTGAATAAAATATTTATCCCTGATAATACGGTATTGAAATATGATAAAAATATTATTAAACAAATAGAAAAGTCTATTCTGGACAATGGGAAGCATGTTCTATTGATATATGGAGAGTTTGATCCCTGGGCAGCAACCGCAATTAAGTTAAAGCCCAATAGTGAAGCAAGAAAAATAACGGTTCCCGGGGCAAATCACAATATAAAGATTGGGGCAATGCCTTATAAGCAAAAGGCTGACATATATATGATGCTGGAGACCTGGTTAAATGAAGACTAAATCTCTCTAAGAGATTCTATTTCATTAATTTCCATAGGTTTTTTTCTACCAAGCAGTCGATAACCATTTTTGGTGATTAAATAATTCTGCTCTATTCTTATTCCTCCAAAACCGATATATTCTTTTACTTTTGAATAATTAATGAACTGATCAAATTTGTTTTCTGAGCTCCAGAGTTCAATAAGTTCGGGAATAAAATATATTCCTGGTTCAATAGTGAGGACGAATCCGGTTTTTAATTCTTTCGCCAGTCTAAGTGATTTAAGACCAAACTGCGTACTTTTTGCTTCGCCGTTATAACCAACATTTATTTCCCCGAGGTCTTCCATATCGTGTACATCAAGCCCCATCATATGTCCCAGGCCTGTTGGAAAGAAAAGGGCATGTGCACCTTCAGAAATAGCTTCTTCAGTATTTCCTTTAGTAAGACCGAGGTTTTTAAGTTCATTGAAAATAATTCTGGCAGCTTCAAAATGAACTGATTTAAAATCGACTCCCGGTTTAAGTTTAGAAGCAGATCCATAATGAGCATTAAGAACAATTTGATATATCTCTTTTTGTCTTTGAGAAAACTTTCCTGAAACCGGAAAAGTACTTGTTAAATCACCGGCATAATGCATAGGAGTTTCAGCTCCGCAATCCAAAAGAAATAAATCACCATCTTTTAAAATATTGCCGTGGTAATGATTGTGCAGAACTTCACCTTTGGTAGTTGCAATTACCGGGAAAGATAAATAACCTTCTCTGTCAAGAATAATCTTTGTTACAAGCGAAGAAATTTCGGCCTCTTTCATACCCGGCTTAGCTGTTTTAATTGCAGCCTCATGCATATCTACAGTCCAGTTAACAGCTTTTTCTATTTCATTAATTTCAACATCGCTTTTAATTTCTCTTTGGCTGATAACAGCTTTGACCAATTCTTCAGAAGATTTAAGGGAGATTTGATCCGGTCTGATATTTAAAAGCCTGAGTAATTTAATTTTATTTTCGTAACGATATGCGGGTAATATATGAATTTGCCTGTCGGATGCTGAAGCTTCTCTGAGTATAGTATAAAGCCTGACAGTGGGTAAAACTTCGTTAACGCCTACCTTTTCACATTGTTCTTTAATAGTAGGCCTGATTCCTGTCCAAACAATGTCGTCCAATGAAAGTTCATCACCAAAAATAGTTTCGGTATCATTATCAAGATCAATTAATGCAGCAAGGGATGGAATATCCAATCCAAAATAATAGAGAAAAGTACTGTGTTGTCTGAAATAATATGGATTATCAGAATAATTCATCGGAGATTCATCGTTCCCCAATAAAAGAATCAAACCTTGCTTAACAGTGCTTTTTAAGATGTTTCTTCTACTTATATATATTTCTGTTTCGAACATGATAATATTTTAAACTAAATTCAAATTTAGTGCATTTACACCAATTGTTTCAAAATTCAAAAATATTTAATTTTAGGTATGCTCAATCTTATTTGTAAACATTTCGGCCTGTTTGACACAAAATTGTAAATTTGTAATCTTTTATTAAATTTTCAGTTAAATAAATAAGCTAAAAAATAAAATATGTCAAAGATATTAGTAGTCGATGATGAAAGGTCAATAAGGAATACTCTGAAGGAAATCCTGGAGTATGAAAAATACCAGGTGGATTTGGCTGAAAATGCGAAGATTGCGCTTGATCATGTTAAGAGTAACGAATATGATATTATTCTTTGCGATATAAAGATGCCGGAAATGGATGGGATTGAATTGCTCCCTTTATTAATTGATATCCATCCTGACACACCTGTTGTAATGATATCCGGGCATGGGAATATAGACACGGCAGTTGAAGCTATAAAAAAAGGGGCATACGATTTCATAGAAAAACCTTTAGACTTAAACAGGTTATTGATCACAATCAGGAATGCTATTGATAAATCATCTTTACTGGTTGAAACTAAGAATTTAAGAAAGAAAGTTACTTCAAAATATGTAATTGTTGGTGAATCAGAGGCCATTAAGAAGATATTTGAGATGACAGATAAGGTAGCCCCGACTGATGCAAGAGTTTTAATAACGGGAGCTAACGGAACCGGAAAGGAATTAGTAGCAAGAAGATTACACGATTTAAGCAATAGATCTTCCGGACCATTTATTGAAGTTAACTGTGCAGCAATACCTTCAGAATTAATTGAAAGTGAGCTGTTTGGTCATGAAAAAGGAGCTTTCACATCAGCAATCAAACAAAGGAAAGGAAAGTTTGAACAAGCAGAAGGGGGTACATTGTTTTTAGATGAAATCGGAGATATGAGTCTTTCGGCACAAGCCAAGGTACTAAGAGCATTGCAGGAAAACATGATTACCCGGGTTGGTGGTGAAAAATCAATTGATATAAACGTCAGGGTAATAGCTGCAACAAATAAGGATTTACAAAAAGAAATTGAAACCGGCACATTCAGGGAAGATTTATATCACAGGTTAAGTGTAATATTGATACGGGTACCATCATTAAACGAAAGGTTGGACGACATACCTGTTCTGGCTGATTACTTTATAAATCAGATATGTTCTGAATATGGTATGCAAGTAAAAAAAATAACAGAAGATGCAATATTAGAATTAAGAAAGATAAACTGGACGGGCAACATCAGGGAGTTCAGAAATGTAATAGAAAGATTAATAATTCTATGTGGAAATGAAATTACAGCAAAGGACATATTCACTTTTGCCCAACCTCTTAAATAAATCAGAACTTTAAAAATCAATCTTATATAACTATGATAAAGGACAAAAAAGTAGTTGTTGTATTACCGGCTTATAATGCAGAAAAAACTTTAGAAAAAACATTCAACGAAATTGACAAGACCATTGTGGACGAAGTTATTCTAGTTGATGATTGCAGCAAGGATGATACAATAAATGTTGCAAGGCAGCTTGGAATAAACCACATAATAAAACATGAGAAGAACAAAGGGTATGGTGGCAATCAAAAATCGTGTTATAATAAAGCTTTAGAATTAAATGCCGATATCGTTATCATGGTTCATCCTGACTATCAATACACCCCATTATTAATACCTTCAATGACTTATTTAATTTCTAACGGTCTTTATCATGTAGTACTAGGATCAAGAATTTTAGGCAAGGGAGCATTAAAAGGTGGTATGCCATGGTATAAATATGTAGCAAACAGACTACTCACCTTCTCTCAAAATATCTTAATGAATGCCAAATTATCGGAATATCATACAGGATACAGAGCATTTTCAAAAGAAGCATTGACTGCAGTAAATTACAATGCTAATTCTGACAACTTTTTGTTTGACAATCAGATGTTGGCACAAATATGGTACGAAGGATTTGAGATAGCAGAAATAACCTGCCCAACAAAATACTTTAAAGAAGCCTCAAGTATAAACATAAAAAACAGCTCCATATATGGTATTGGAGTGTTGAAAACTTCATTACAATACAGATTACAAAAGTGGGGTTTAGGAAAATTTAAAATATTTGAAAAATAGACTTTTGATGAAAACTTTTGAGAAAAGGGATTTGTTCATTCTTATTCCAATAGGAATACTTCTTTTTATTCAAATACCAAATTTATCACTTCCTTACTTTTGGGATGAGGCCTGGTCATATTTTACCTCAATAAAAAAGATGGCAGAAGAGGGCCCAAGTATGCTTCCGGGAGCAGTTCCACTTGATTACTGTAAAGGTCATCCACAATTTTATTTTTTTATTACTTCGTTGTGGATGAAAATCTTCCCTGAAAGCATCATAATGATGAGGGTTTTTGCATTAGCATTTTCTGTTGCCTTGTTATTAATTACTTTTTATGGGTTAAAGAAAATAGTAAGCTGGAATGCCGGAATGATAGCTACTTTACTTATAAGTGTACAATCATTATTCCTTGCCCAGTCAATATTCTTATTACCAGAAATGATGGTTTCGCTATTTTTCGTTTTATCCTTCTTTTATTACTATAAAGAAGAATATTGGAAATATGCAATAGTGTCAACATTGATGGTTTTAACAAAAGAGACAAGCATTATTTTCTGTATTGTATTTGGAATCCATTATCTGGCATCTTTATTAAATAGATCAAATAGGTTGAATTTTAAACCCTTGCATATTCTTTCATTATTTATTCCGGCCATTGTTTACTCAATATTTCTAATCTTACATTATTTAAAGTTTGGCATCTTTTTCTATGGTGAGCATCTGAATTATATAACATTCGATGCCTATATGATAAAAGTAAACATTCAACAAGCTTTATCATCAATCTTTTTAAAACAGGGGAGAATATATTTATCTGCAATATTTTTGCTTTCACTTCTGATATTTATTTTATCAAAAAGAGGCAATCTGAGATTCATAATCATTGGTTTTATATCAATAATATCTTTTTTGCTTTTTTCAGTTTTCAATTTTTATACAATAAGGTACGGTCTGGTTTTAATGATCCTAACAATTATTCTATTTTCATTTGTTTTAAATAATTTAAAAGTAAAAAGTTTTATAAAATACATTTTAACACTTTTAATAGCAATTGTCAGTTTATACTTTTCATTTTCTAAGAAAACAAACAGTGATTCTGACCTTGGTTATATTGAAACAATTAAAGTTCATCAGGATTTGGTAAGTTTTTGTGAGGATGAAGACTTTTATAATGACACATTAGCAGTTTCATTCAATATGATATTCAATTTAAGGGATAAGGGACTAGGATATGTTAAAGGCAACAACAATTTTACTAATGTAAGTGACTGGAAGAATGTAAAGGAATCTCAGATATTCATTTATGAATCAACATTTAATGAAAACGATGAGAGTGTAATGTATGCAAAAAATAATTTCACTTTAATAAAATCTTTTAAGAATAAACATGCATGGGGTTATATATACAGAAGAGCTAACAGTGAGTAATTATAGTTGCTTTTCTATCGATTTCCATGTCATGTTTTTTATTATATACTTCATTTATAAGCAGGTATTTTAACAGATAATATTCCCTAATACATCAAACAAAAATATGGAAAGAGGGCAAAAGAAAATTCAGGAATACTTTGAAAATAATTCAAAGAAAAGAGAAAAATGGAAAAGAAGGAACAGGTTTTATCATAAAACATTAGAAAAACATTTTTCATTTATAATACCTGAAAATTCAGTAGTCATGGAACTTGGATGTTCCACAGGGGATTTGTTGCATTCAGTAAAACCATCAGTTGGAATTGGGGTCGATTTTTCTCATGGAGCCATCGAAATAGCAAAACAAAAATATCCTGAATATCAATTTTATGTAGCAGATGCAATATCTTTTATCCCGGAAATAGAAGTTGAATATATAATTATTTCAGACCTATTAACTTCTTTATGGGATATTCAGTCTTTATTTAAAAATATCAGAAAATATTCATCTCCCAATGTTAAAATTGTTATTTCAACATATAATTATCTTTGGGAACCTACATTAAGACTGGGTGAATTTTTAAAATTAAAAGCAAAACAACCA
>CAYXJA010000048.1:0-1087 GCA_964465425.1 uncultured Prolixibacteraceae bacterium
AGATTGTGCAATCGTAGTTTTCATCGACACCAAACATTTCAAGAAGATATTTTGATCCAGTCCAGTGAGCCTTCTTAATATCAAGAGTGTAGCTGCCTATTGCAGATACTCGTTGAGATTCATTTAAAAATCTTTCACTTTCCCGTAATTTTATTTCAGCTTGTTTCCTTTCAGTAATGTCAATAACACTTGTCAATTGATGTGGCTTCCCCTTATATTTTATCATCGACATTGATACAAGCCCCATCATTATTTTACCGTTTTTTGTAAGGAAAGGACATTCAATATTTTGAGCATATCCTTTTTCCATCAATAATTGTATTAGTTTTTCTCTAATTCTTAAGTCATAGAAAAGGCCTAATTCGATTGTTGTTTTTCCTATTACTTCTTCCCGGGTATATTCAAGATCATGTAGAAAAACATCGTTAACATCAATTATTCTACTTCCTTCTCTTGAGGTAATAGTTATTGATACCGGACTTTTATAAAAAATATTAGAAAAAAGATATTCGGATTCTTTTAGCAATTCTTGAGCGGTAATACGTTCAGTAATATCTTCGACCATAGCCAGAAAATACATAAAATTGCCGCTTTCGTTAAATATTGCTGTTAATGTAATATACCCCCAAATTACAGTTTCGTTTTTTCTTAAATACCTCTTTTCAGTTTTATAATATGGTATCTCCTTTCTGAAAAGTTTCTGCACATTATTAATGTCTTCAGAAATATGGTCAGTATGTGTTATGTCTTTGAACGTTAATTTTGTTAATTCTTTTTCTGAATAACCTATTATCTGGCAGAAAGTATTGTTTGCCATAATAAATTTGCCGTCTTTATCAGCAAAAGCCATCCCTAATGGACCTTCTTCATAAATATTTCGGAATTGACTTTCTTGTTCAGATAACTTTTCTTCAGCTTGTTTCCTTTCGTTTATTTGCGATTGAAGCAATTCATTTAGCTTGAAAAGTGATTTATTGGTTGTAATCAATTCTTCGTTTAATACAGAATACTCTTCATTCATTTCATTTAATTCATCCTGTTTTTGAATCAAGTGATTTGTTTGATCATCAACAAGATGCTGAAGGTG
>CAYXJA010000048.1:1187-5149 GCA_964465425.1 uncultured Prolixibacteraceae bacterium
GTAACGTGTATAGCAGCTGTTCCCCCGTCAGGGAAGAATACAGCCGGTAATTTTTTAAATCTGTCAATGAAAACACTTTTCCAAATAGGCTTCCGGCCGGGCATCGATCCAAATATATAAGGTAATTCCAGAATCATTACATCAAAGATTCCTTCTTCTCCTAACTCAATTACTGCATCAGCTTGTTCAATCCTGCAACGGATATAGGGATGACGCTTAGATAACAAGCCATTAAGTTTTCTGTCAAAATAAGCGAAGTAAGAATTGAGAACAATACATCTTTTGATATCTGCTTTTTTTGCTGCGCTACAAATTTTCACACAATAATCAACTAATCTTAATCGGAAAAACTCATAAGCAGGGAAGGGGGGTGTTATTCTGTCGTCAGGCCCCAGACAATAAACGAATGTGTCGAAATTTTTACCTTTCAAAAATTCAATTATTTCTTTTTCAGACATTTTAAAAAGATCACCAAATGACAAATCAATTTCTTTTGGAAACCATGAATCTGTTTCTATTTCATTTGGCAGAGCAATAGATGAAACCTGACTACCTTTTTTTAAAAAAAGCAGAGCTGAATAATAGCCAAGAAATCCTGTTCCCCCGGCAATAAAAACTCTTTCCGGTTTATGCTTCATTTTGCGTTTTTAATTGCATCCCCAAGTCTTTTCAGACCTGCTGAGCAGTCCCTATTTATAAGGTGTGCATCAATAACAACCAATTTGTCAGTTGAGTTTATTGCTACTTTAATTGCGTTATCCATCTCTTCTTCATTTGTTACCTTTAGCCCTGTAACAAATTCCTCACCCCCGAACAATTCGGCTAGCTTAGAGTAATTCCACATTTGTATGTCGTTATACATTCCATCCTGATGTAATACTCTTTCAATTAGATAGCCGTCATTATTAACTATAAAGAGTATTGCCGGGCACTTTTCTCTTATTAAAGTTGATACTTCCTGAGCAGTCATTTGAAACGCTCCGTCTCCGGTAAGAATAAAGGGACGCTTGCCATTACTTGCAAGTGATACTCCTAATGAAGCCGGTGTGCAAAAGCCTATTGAGCAATAGTAACTTTGGACAATGAAATTATCAGCTTCTTCAATGTTAAATTCAGGAGCTGCACAAAATGAATCTCCCGGTTCAGAAAGCAAAATTATCTGATCGTTGAGATAGAAGTTAATACATTCATACATTCTGGATGCAGAAAGTATTGCAAATTTTTCAGGGGAAAAAGGCTTTTTGGGCTTTATACTTTCTGCAGGATGTGAAGTTATGTAACTTCGTGGTTTTATTGCTGTTGCCAACCCTTTGATTAAGTCAGCCAATTGTATCTGCTGATAAAAATGATTTCCTATTTTAACATTTCCGCTTCCCGCAGAAATTACATTTCTGTTATCAATATTTATACTGAACATCCCTGTGTCAAGGTCTGTAATCCATACACCCAATGATAAAAGGCAATCTGATTCTTCCACTTGTTTGCGCACAGCATCTTTACTCCATGCTCCCTGATATATTCCAACAAATTGAGGGTGAAGTTCAGGTAAAATTGATTTACTGATTAGCATTGTTGAAAAAGGAATTTCTGTTGTTTCAACAAGGTTTAATGTTTCTTTACCTAAACCAAAGCGTAGCAATTCAACGCCTGCAAGTATCAATGGATTCTTTGCATTGTTAAACCTGTTCGCTATTTCATTTATACATTCTCTTAAACTGTCAGGATTAGATGCTAAAGACATTTCTTTATTGAAAATTCCTGGTTCCCTGCAGGGGGATATAGCAATATCTGCAGGTAATTCAAGATATACGGGCAATTTCTTAGTTATACAGTTAAGCAAAACCCGGTCAATTTCATCCGGAGCAGTATTAGGATCCGTTAATATTGCTGAGTCTATTGTTACTTTCTTATATATATCTAACTGAAGATAATAGTTTGAAATTAAATGATGAACCATTGCACCTGCTTCTCTCCTTCTTGTAGCAGGCGCACCGCTTATTACGATTAATGGTACTTGTTCAGCAAAAGCTCCTGCCACTGCATTAATTATACTAAGGCCACCTACTCCGTAAGTTACTACTGCTGCTCCTGCACCGTTTATCCTGGCATAACCATCGGCAGCATAACCTGCATTCAACTCATTGCAATTACCTACCCATTTTATTGGACTGGCAATCACTTCATCAAGAAAATCAAGCACATAATCTCCGGGAACTCCAAAAAGATGTTTAATTCCAATTTCTTGTAATCTTTGTACAAGATATCCTGAAACAGTAAAGTTATGATTCATGATTTTTTTGTTTAGGTTTATATATATCAAATATATTAAAATGATTGAAAAATAACAAGTTGGAATATGTTTAATATATACAATTTTATGAAATTGAATAGAAAACCTAAAGAAGATCAATAAATATTTATAGAAAAGTCAATTGTTATTATGTAAGTTTCAATGTAATACTTTAATTTTACAATCATATGAAAAACAGATCATTATATTCTATTTTCCACGTCGTCACTGTATTGGTGATAATGTTTACCCTTTTTTGTTCTTGTGATGATGGTGATGATTATATAAAATGGCCTGCAGGTGTTTACTCAAAATCTCAAATAAATAAACTTAACGGGTTTTCAGAACAAAGGAATAACCTGCTTTCAAATTCAGGATTATCCTTTTCTGATTATGTCTCTCTGAGTACCGATTCTGCATGGAGTTTAAATGATTTTGAAAAAAATAAACTACTTGAACTTAGAAATGCAGTTAATTTTCCTGATAAAAATACAATAATTGAAAAGGTTATTCCACTTCAGGATGTAGCTACTTATATGAATAATGTTTATGGTGGCACAATAGGTGGTTTTGTATCAGTAGCTGCAGATATAAAAGATTTATCGACAATGAATGATGTTTACAATGGTCTTCGGCTTGATTATAAAGGCAGTAAATTTTTAGTTGATGGTGCCGGATATTCAGTGGTTAGGTTTACAAGCAGTTTCACAGATCATTTGTACATTCCATTTTGCTATGAACTTGGAGGAACAAATCCACATTCATGGCCAAATACAGGAGGTGGGTTCACTTCTTCGACTCTTGGCGAAGGTGGATATCCTGAATATTGCTTCGATAATTATTATATTCCTGATCAGGGCAGCGAGATTTATGAAGTTACTCCTTTGGGAAATGAAATACTTAGAGCAAGGTTTGAAGGAAATAAATGGATAACTGTTGAGCCTGAAGATAAAAAGGCTTTGCTATGGATAAATCCGGTTAGAAACGGGTTGTATGGTAAAGAAAATAATGATTTATATCCACTGATGTTCACTAAGGAAGGAGATGTCAATATTGTTTTAAGTACAAATGAAAAAAGAAATTATAATGATGACCCTTATTATGTGACGACTTATGGTCAATATAATGGAGATTTGATGAGAGTCTGGGGATTTGACGAGAATCATTATTTAATTACCACTTCCGATTTTAATTTGTATGAAAAATTAAACCTGGATATAATTGAAAAGGGGATATTTGGTAAAATTGTTTTTTTAAATGATATTAAAAATATACATGAAGAAATTGTCTTAAGATGATTTTTTTTAAAGTGTATATTATCTTATTATTTTCAATTTCTCGCGTATCGGCTTTGAAGTTTAATTCTTGAAGATTTTTATAAATACTCCTGCTTACATCATTTTAAACAATTTCAAATTCCACAAAAGGCTCATACATTAATCTTTTTTAATGCTACTTAGACCGATATTTTGTATATTTACTTATATCAGGGTCTCTGATTTTTTAAAGGGTAACCATGGGACTTTGTTTTAATTTAAACGGAGTCTTTTTTTTAAAATTAAAATTCAAATGTAAGAGTTATGGAAAATTCAGACCAATTTGCTTTGCATAAGTTGATAAAACTAAAAACTATGGAGCTTCATGAAAAAGCTCATGAAATTCCTTATATAAA
>CAYXJA010000048.1:5249-9171 GCA_964465425.1 uncultured Prolixibacteraceae bacterium
GACAGAATAATGATTTACAGTATTAAATCTCCATGGAAACTTATTGGTTTTATATATACCCTTGATGGTTCCCTCAATGGAGGATCTATTTTTAAAAAGCATTTTTCTAAAATACTAAACTTTGAAGATGATGATTACATATCATTCTTTTCCGTCTTTGTTATAGAATTTAAACAGTTCTGGAAGAATTTCACGGATAACCTTAATTCTGAATTACTAGACTCTGATATAAAAAGTGATATTACTTCAGGTGCAGAAGAAATCTTTTATGATTTGATGAAAATATATCAATCTTTATATCCCGTCGATTCTAAATATTTAGGGAATCATATAACTTCTTTAAACCCTGAAGCCGGAAATTATCCAATTTCTACAAATCCTGTTGAGATTAAATGTGCTATTACTGCCGGATTAAAATGCTGGGATGAATTTCCTTTTTACGAAAAAAGATACGGGGAAAGAGGAAGAAGGTTTGCAGTCAGCGATTCAGCATGGCTTGTTACATTATCAGAACTGCCGTGTAATCTTGCTGTAAGTCAGGTTAAATGGCTTGCTAATTATCTTGCAAAAATTGGAATGCCTACTATTACTATGGAAGCTCAGTTGAAATACCTTTATCAGGAATTGTCTGAAGCAATTCCTGATAAAGAACCCAAGTACAAAACCTTACTTTATGCTTCAGATGAGCTTAGAAATAACATTTTAAAAATTTTCCCGGAGGATGTACTAAGTGATAGTAATCGTATTTTGGATTCATTTCTTGAGAAATACGGTTCTTCTTCCGCAAAGATTGAAAATACAGGTAAACTTATTTGCAGTTCTATTGCTGATTTAAAAAATGGAGCAGAGGAATCAGAACAGGGATATAAAAGTTGGCTTACTAATCCTTCTTTATTTGACCAGGGATGGATAAAAGCTGTTCTAGATACTTATGCCCTGTTGGAATCTAAAATTAAAATGGAGGAAAAATGAAATGGAAGAAGGTTTTGCTAAATATGATTTAACTGAATTTCAAAATTATTTGATATCAGGTGATTATGAAAAATGCCTTGACATTGTAAAAGAAATTATTAATAAGCAAGGTGAGATAAAATTTCTTTATGATGAGATTCTCAAGAAATCACTTTACGGGGTAGGTGAAATGTGGGAGCAAAGCAAAATTACTATTGCCACTGAGCACATGGCTTCTGCTATTGTTGAAACTATCTTAAGCGAAGTATATTTTAAGGTGGTTACCAAGGATAAAAAAGATAAGAAGGCTGTAATAAGTTGTACTGAAAATGAATTTCATCAGATAGGTATTAAAATGGTTAGCGATGTCTTTGAAATGAATGGCTGGAAAGTGACATTTCTTGGAGCAAACACTTCAACTGCTTTAATTATTGATACTGTCAAAAATGAAAATCCCGATATTCTTGCTATTTCATTAAGCGTACCATTTAATTTGCCTGTTCTCGATAATATGCTTGCAAAGATAAGAACTACTTACCCTGATTTATATTTACTCGTTGGCGGACAGGCTTTTTTACACGGAGGATTAGATGTAATTTCGAAATATGAAAAATTGATTTATAAATCTGATTTAAAAGAATTGGATGAATTTTTAAAGAATAATATTTAACGGGATTGTAGATGCAAAGTTCTGAAGTATCTGTCTTGCTTTCCGGTTGGGAGAATGAATTAAAATCTGCATTTGTTGATAATAACTCTCTTGGAATTGCTTTGTTTTCTTTAAATGGAGATTTGATTTTTTCAAATTCTGCAATGAATTCAATATACTCAGGCTTTAATAAAAACTCTTTACTGCATCCTACTTTTGATGAGATAATTGCTCAGAATGAAATTAATGGTATAGTTTATTCCGGACTTCTGACTATTGGGCAGATGAATACTGTAAACACTTCTATAGAAGTTAAAATTTTTAAAAGGAATGACAATTTATTGATGGTAGGCGGAATAGATGTTGCCGGATTACTGGAGCAAAACAAGGTTATGCATTTCCTTAATCAAAAGGTTACTAACCTGCAACGCCAGCTGATGCAGGAAAAGTCCGAACTGGAAGTAACTATGAGAAAACTTCAGGAGACTCAGCAAATGCTTGTCCAATCTGAAAAAATGAATGCCCTGGGTAAGCTTGTTGCCGGAATCGCTCATGAAATAAATAATCCTATTTCATTTGTTTACAGTAATTTATTTTCTTTAAAGAAAAACACAGAAGAAATATTTTCATACCTTAATGATTTAGATAAACTCACCAATGACAATAGTTCTTCAACATTGGCAAATTCAATATTTGAAATGAAGAGGGCAAATGATATAGATTTCCTTGTTGATGATATTTCCGACATCGTTGACGAATCAAAAATGGGAATTGAAAGGGTTAAGAATATAGTTGAGGATTTAAGACGATTTTCACGTCTTGATGAAGCAGAAATTAAACAGGTTGAAATAATTAGTAATATTCGGTCAACAATCTCTATCCTTATGCCTGAAATAAACAGTAAAAACATAAATTTCAGCTTTATTAGCCCAGATTCAATTATTATGGAATGTTATCCCGGACAATTGAATCAAGCACTAATGAATATTCTTATAAATGCTATCCAGGCTGTTGATAAAGGAGGGAAAGTTGATTTAATTGTAAGAGATGAAAATGAAAATCTTATAATTGAAGTAAAAGACAATGGCCATGGAATTCCGGAAAATATTATTGATAAAATATTTGATCCTTTTTTTACTACTAAACCTGTTGGTAGTGGAACAGGATTAGGGTTAAGTATTACTTACAAGATTATTACTGATTTGCATAAAGGTTCCATTAATGTCGAATCAAAAGTTGAAAATGGAACTTTGTTTAAAATTTCAATTCCAAAAATTTAAAATCAATGGAAACAAGTGAATTTTTGAAAGAGAAACGCCATAATTTATTGATTATTGATGATGAGGCTGATGTAATTAAGTCTCTTACACGACTTTTCAGGAGAGAGTATAATGTTTTTTCTACTACTGATGCCGAAGAGGGATTGAAAATAATGGATAATGAAAATATACAGGTGATAATTTCTGATCAAAGGATGCCCGGTATAACCGGAGTTGAGTTTTTTTCAAAAATAAGAGTAAAGTACCCCGATGCAGTAAAACTGATATTAACCGGCTATTCAGATATTGAAGCTGTTAAAGATGCGATTAACAAAGGTCAGGTTTTCAGGTATATAACAAAACCATGGGATCCTTACGAACTTGAAAATGTCATTAAGGAAGCTTTTGATAAATCAGATCTGATTACTAAGAACCAGGAATTGATGATTAGCCTTAAGGAAGCTAACGAAAACCTTGAAAATAAAGTCAAAGAAAGGACTAAAGAACTTGAAGAGGTTAATTCAAAACTTTCTGAATTGAACTTAGAGAAAAACAAATACATTGGAATGGTCACCCATGATCTCAGAAGCCCGATTGGCACTGCTCAATCTTTCTCAGCTCTTCTGATTGATGATTATCACGAAACCCCGACTGAAAAACATCTTGAATATCTTGGGATTATTAATGACAGATGTAACTTTTCTCTTGATCTTATTGACAATTTCCTGAATGTTTCTAAAATAGAATCAGGAGTCTTTGATTTGCAACTTTCTAAGCAGAATTATGTTTCTTTTGTTAGAGTTGCTATTGTTCAGGAAAAAATAATGGCTGAAAAGAAATCTCAGGAAATCATTATTAATTGTCCGGAAAGTGACTTTCTTTTAACTTTCGATGTTAATAAAATTCAACAGGTTATAAGCAACTTAGTAAGTAATTCAATTAAATATTCAATGCCGGGAACTAAAATATTCATTGACATTGAATTAAAGGATAATGAGATAATCACAAAAGTTACTGACCAAGGTCAGGGTATTCCTGAAAATGAACTTACTGATTTATTTAA
>CAYXJA010000049.1:0-4247 GCA_964465425.1 uncultured Prolixibacteraceae bacterium
TCGCAAACGTATCTTAATGCTTCCTCAGGTAAATAATTATATTTTTCCTGAATTGCTTGCAGAATAGGAATCAGGGAGTTTTTTTCTTTCCCCTTTTCACTGATAATTTCATCTATATGATTAGAATCGAATTTCATTTTATTTGCTTCCTATACAATACAAATGCTCGGTACTCCTTATTAAAATTTTATTGGTGGTAAATGATGGGGTTGACATTATTTTTTCTCCCATTGCAATATCACCAATTGACTCTGAAGTTGATGATGATTTCATTATATGTACAACTCCTTTGACATCACATGCGAATAGCTTCCCATCAGCTATAACGGGAGATGAATAAAATCCTTCTCCGTAATCCATTTCCCAATATTTATTTCCTGTTTTGGAATCATAGCATGCCAGTATTCCATAAGAAGTTGCAATAAACAATAATCCGTTATAAACTACCGGACTGGCAACTTCAGGCATATACTCGTTGGTTTGCCAAACAATACTGCCTGATGAAGGATTTATTGCAGCTAAAGTAGCATATTCATTTGTTGCAAATACCAATCCATCGCCGTAAGCAGGGGAAGGCCCTACTTCTCCCATCATACAATCATTTTTCCAGATTTCAGCTCCTGTATTTACATCATAACCGGCAACTGTTGGCTCGGCTGAAGTAATTACCTGCATTTTGCCATTTATTTCTGCCAGTATTGGTGAAGCCCATGAAATTCTTGAAGTTCGTCTGACATCCCATTTTACACTTCCATCGGTTATAGAAAGCGATAAAAGCCTTCCTCCCTTATTTGAATCATATTGGATTATTACACTTCCATTCCAATATATCAATGATGATGAATGGCCATAATGGTTTGCCGGGACACCAAGATTCTTCGCCCATATTCTGTTTCCGGAAAAATCACATGCAACGATGTCTCCCGTTCCAAATATTGCTACAACAATATTTCCATCAGTTGTTACTGTTGGAGCAGCTAATCCTGTGTCTTCAGTTGTTTTTGGAGGCACTGCCGGTGATCCTTCAATACCAGAAGCACTGTGGCTCCATAAAATATTTCCCCCTGAAAGACTTAAACAATATAATATTCTTTCAGAAGCATCTGCTCCGGCAAGGAATATTTTATCATTCCATACCACCGGAGAGTTATATCCTTTTTTTGGAATTTTTATTTTCCATATGATATTGGTTCCCACTGTTACATCCCAATTTGAAGGAATATTCTTTGCCGGAAAAACTCCCTGACCAAGCGGACCCCTGAAACTGTTACTTTGCTTTTTAATATCACTTAATGTAGCAATATTCTTTATCTCCTTAATTTCAGCTACTTCTATTGCTGTAGTGTCCTCCTTTGTAATTATTGTACTATCAACAACTAAGGTGTCTTTTTTTGTTGCAACGGTTATGTCAACAACTTCTACAGTTTCGTTTTCCACTTCAGCAATGACAGTAGAGTTATTTTCCGGTTTATAATTGTCAATATAATTTATTGTTAACAAAGAGGCAATCAACGTTAAAACCAGGAATGAAATACCTGCCCCTAATATCCATTTTGAAGATTTTATGCGAATATCATTTTCAGATAATCCTGAGTCTATTGGCAAATCAATCCTGGATGTCTCCTTACTTAAAATTCTTAATGATACAATTAATATTAAAGCCGATAATATCATTAATATACCTCCGGTTTCAATTTGCCATTTTGATGTGAAAAAGGCTTTTCTGGCTATTAAATCAAATGATCGTATCTCTCCGATCAACTCTTCATTTCCCGGCTCCTTATTAAGTTTTTCAATTAAAACTTTCATTGTTTCACTTTCAATAGGATCATTGAAGGTGAGTTGAAAGTAATTTATAAGCATCAATACACTTATAAAAATCAGGAAGATGACTGAAATTATAGCAGTTCGCTTTACAATTTTAATTTTTGTCTCCCGGTCCATCACTACACTTTTATTTCTTTTGAATCACCTGAATGGCTATTTGTCTGAGCTTTATTATCTTTTAATTTTTCTTTGGATAAATCCTTTATCGGGCAATTATTCATACATCGGCCGCAACTGAAACAATTTGTCCGATTTGGTAAGTAATCAACTTGCTTCCTGACAACAAGCTGGTTTGAAAGCATAATGCCAATTACTAATCCAAGAAAACCACCAAATATCCAGCTTCCAATTTGATACTTTCTTTTAATTACTTTAACTTCTTCAGCTAACTGTTCAATTGTTTTTTCTGAAGAAAGAAATGTCTGAATATCAATATTGTCTTTGTCATTTTTTAACTCAGGATGTTTAATCATCAGCTCTGCCAGATATACATCAGGATGAGCTTTAGAAAGAAAATTATGAGCTAATGACATTGTAAATCCACCAACAAAAATCCAAACAGGTATCAACAAAGTGAAAATTGTAAATCTTTTTTTATTGTATTCTTTTTCAGAGCTTTTTAATTCTTCTGAAGGTTTATCTATTGCATCGAAAGGACATGAATCCTGACAAAGCTTACAGCTGATACATTTGTCGGGAGTAATACTCATATGATATTTGGAAAATCTTGAAGTCCATCCTAAAAGAACCCCGTAAGGGCAGAAAAAACGACAATATGGACGGGCTACAAACAATCCCATTAAAAGAAATACTATTCCAAGTATTATCATTATAAATTCTGCATTACGTCTGAAAATTCCAATAAAAGGATCATAACGACAGATGATAAACTCTGACCCGGTAGCTGCCAGCAATACAGCTAAGCCCAGGTATATATAGGGTATTATACCCAAAGATTTTCTTAACCATGCCGGGATAGAAATAGGTTTTATTATTACCAGATCCTGTATAACTCCCAGTGGACAAGCTGCTGCACAAAAAACTCTTCCAAATATTAAAGAGAAAATTAAAGGCAAAAGAAAAAATAACAATATTGGTATTGATACAGCATATGCCGGGTTAAATAATGTGAGTGTAATATTTTGAATTGACCCGACCGAACAAACACACCCTTCTCTTAAAAAGCCAAAATAGATTAATGAAAATATACTCAGCCACATAATTCCCTTTCTGGAACGCTTTTTTAAGAGAAACCATGCAGCAAGAGACATTACAATTATCAAAACTGAAACATCTACCCACGCCATATATCCTGCTCTTGGTTCCGGTGTCTCAGGTGCAGGCTGTGTATAACCTGATTCAAATTCCGGCTTTGGAAACCGCTGAACTTGAGAGTATGATGCCAGAGATAAAAATAATAATATCAAAATAAGGAATTTCCTTACAATTGCAGTAAATCTTATACTGCCTGAAATTGGATTCTTTATTTTTAGAATGTTATTTATAATCATTATAGTTCTCGTTATATGTTGTTTCTGTAATTTATCCTTTCTTGTTATGTTTTATTTTTCCACCCTGAAGTGAAATCACCTTTTATAAGATAAGGACTTTTAGCCGGCACCCTGATGATTGCATCAGAAGGACATACTCTTGCTATTGAACATTCATTGCAATTCTTACATATATCATGCATTATTTGAAGCTGAAGCGACCCATTACCAAATGACGTACACCCTTTTACGCATTTCGAACATCCTATACATAAGTCCTCATCAATTATATATTCAAAATAAGGTTCTTCAATGAATTTTCTTGTTATTGCAGCAGTAGGACAAAGTTGATTTTCTGCTCCTGTATTTAAATCGCTTACTCCCGGTTTAAAATAACCTCCGCACAAGTCGCAATAACCGCATAAATCGTAAGCATGCACACATTTAACTGCAGAAACTGATAAAATACAATCAGTAGCGCAACGTCCACACTGAGTGCATTTAAATGGATCTATTTGCCATACCCATCCCCCTGCCTGTGATTTAACTGCAGAAAGAGCAGCTACACCAATTATTCCCGTAGCAAGACTTATCCTCGCTCCAAGATTGATAAAATCTCTTCTGCTGTATTTTTTCTGCTCACTCATTTGTATTAATGCTTATGCTTGCTTTTATCAATGTTGCAATTTTCACGGCGGCTACAATTGCCACATGTGAAATCATTTATGCATTCTTCTTCTTCTGTTGTTCTTCTCCTTGTAAGTATAAATACAGCTATAAATGCTAAAAAGGCAAGTATTAAATATCTGCCAAGGGAATTGATAAATTCTTTTCTGTTTATGTTGCTATTTTGAATATTAATTTTCATTTCTTTTCAAATATCCTGATCAGCTTTTTATCGTAATCTAATGCAATTATTAAATCATTCAA
>CAYXJA010000049.1:4347-7873 GCA_964465425.1 uncultured Prolixibacteraceae bacterium
CAAATATCCTGATCAGCTTTTTATCGTAATCTAATGCAATTATTAAATCATTCAATACTGTTATGTCTGATGGCCGCCCGCTTTCCTGAAACTTATCAGGCCCGGCTACTATTGATTTAAATTCTCCTTTATTATCATATATTTTTATTCTGGGTATCGATTTCTCAGATGTTACAAAACTTCCATCTGTGAGAAATGAAATGTGTGAAGGATTACAACAACCGCAAAAACCTTCAATGTTTAACGATGTCTTTCTCCATGAATTAATAAGACTTCCCCTTTCATCATAATGCTGGAGTGTATGTATTCCGGGATTTACTACCCATAATTCGTTTTCATTATTTATGGCAAGATCAAATTTTGCACTTGGGATTATAAAGCCATGAGTATTTTCTACACCTGAAACTCCTTCAATTTCACTTGTTTTTTCATTTCCATTATATATATAAACTTTCCTTTTTCCAGCATCCGCGACTACAATTTTATCATCCCAAATAGCTATCGATGTAATCATTGAGCTGTCAGTTATTTCCGGTGAACTGAATAATGCCGTACCTTCTGAATTATATACAGTAAATGACTTTTGAAAACCAACAGCTATCTTTTCTCCTTTCACGGCTAAACTATAGGGAATTTTATTAAGTGAAAATTCTGAAACAAGACTTCCTTCAGGAGTTAGAATCTTTACTGATTTCTCTGCTGCAAGAAAAATTTGATTATTTGCTGCTGAGATCCCTCCCTTATCACCAATATCAATTTTTATTTGACGGATTTCCTTGTGAGAAATAAGTTCAGGATTTACTTTCTTAAACTCATCATATTCATACTCATAAGGATTGCTCTTTGATTTGTTTGGTTTGCTGTTTATATAATTTGCAGCAATTATGATGATTATCAATAAGCCAAGAAAAATCAGAAAATATGTTATTTGTTTGTTCTTCATAACTAGCAATTCTTCTTAAAGTTAATAACTTATTTCATGAGCTTACTTTAATACAAATCATTGTTTCAGCATCGCGTAAAACCATATACCCATCTGCAGTTGCTATTGGTGCCCATGCATCATGACCATCCTTTATCAGGTTTTTACTGTCAAGGATACTGAACTTACGGGTGTCGGCTTTTATTATGAACAAGGTTCCATCATCGTTAAAAAGAAAGAATTTTCCATCAGCCAGAATGAAAGGACCCATTCCATACCTTGTTTCTTCACTCGACCAAAGAATTTTCTTACAGTCTGAAGGATCAACACATACAAAACGATTTCGGTTTACACCCCCATCTTTCGGCATTATACCAAAGAGTAAACTATTCCAGAATATTGGAGTTTGCTGCTCACATGCAAGCCCTTCTGAAGGTTTATATTTGTCAGTAACAGTATAGGAAAACTTACCATTGCTTTCATTGAGTTGAAGTACTATGCTTCCTGCTCCATAACCGGCAGTCATAAATATCTTTCCGTCAGGCATGCACAGTGGCGAAGGAGCAATTACATTCGTATTCCATTCAGGTGCTTTCCAAAGTAGTTTGCCTTTATCTTCTCCCTCTGCTGAAACACCAATCGTCCCCCCAATCGCACAGTATACATACATCTTCTTGTTTTTGAACGTGAAAGGGATTACTGAAGAGTGTGACATTTTCCAGTTATCAGGATTTGGTAACTCCCATATCTTTTCACCTGTCCGGCAATCTATTCCTATCATCAGAGCCTTACCTCCCGTAGCAATAATCGCTACTCCTTCATCTATCAAAGGACATTGTCCTGTATACCATAAGGGAGTTTCACTTTCATATTCTTTTTCAATGTCTATACTCCAAAGTAAATCTCCTGTTTTACGATCAAGACACATTGTATGGCACCTGGGGCCAATAGTAAGAATAAAATCTTCTGTTACTGCCGGAATTGTCCGGCTCATACCATGATTACGCTTAACAGGTACTTTATACCATCGTTTCCATAATTCATCTCCTGTCTCTAAATCATAACAATGAAGGACATCAGACCTGTCTTCTTCATCATAATCAAGCAGATAAACTTTACCTTTATATATTGAAGCGCCTGCATGACCTTCTCCAAGGGTCTTAGTCCAAAGGATTTCAGATTCAGTTTTACTGAAACCAGAAATCATCTTAATCTTTGATTTATAAACGTTATCGAAATCAGCGCCCCTGAAACGAGGCCACGAATCCTGAAGCGTACTCTCCTTATCTGAAAGACGTGAAAAGAACTCTCCTATATTAATCTTTATTGACTCAGCTATTCCTTTACCCCTGTTGTCCATTCCCGGCACACTGGCTTCGAACTTTCTTGACGGATTATCAATGAAATACCATAACAGTGATCCGAATAGTATCACAGCTACAATAACCGGGATATATATAGCTGTTTTGAATTTCACTTATTCCTTGATATTGTAAACCATTATAACTTCACCGTGCCTGATATACAGTTTCCCGTCATAAATAGAAGGATGCGCCCAATGCGGACCATTGCCTTTTGTAATCTGAAAACTGCTCACCAGTTCAAACTTTTCAGGATTAGGTTTCACTAAGCCTACAAAACCTGGTTGTTCAGTATAAATGTAGAGCATACCATCAGCCTCAATTATACTGCCCTTATTTTTAAATGTTGTTTGATATTTATTCTCACCTGTCCTGAAATTTATACAACACCAGTCACCCTTGCCATTATTGACCCAGTTTGACCCATATACATAATCACCAACAAGCACAACTCCGCCATGATGATTATCCAGAAGTTCATCCTTCCATAAGAAATCAGCTCCCGACAAGTCATCTTTTAACTTGAACTCTACACTTGTATGGTTATACCCTCCGGTAACAAATAAAATTCCATCCTTGAAAAGTGGCGATGTGCAGTTTATTACTCCTCCTGCATTGTTCCATTCTGAAGGGTCAGCATTCAGAAAATCAAATGTCCATACGATTTCTCCTGTTTCAGGATTGACACCGTAAATATAAGTAGCTCCAACTCCAATTATCTGTCTCTTACCATTTTGCTCAATCAATATTGGCGAAACATAAGCAATGTTGTCTTTAAGTGAAGGCGATTTCCATATTTCCTTACCTGTATTAGCATCAAGAGCAACAATTGTAGTAAGATTGCCTCCTGTTGTGAAAATTGCTTTTTCATCTATCAATAATATTGATTCAGCAATTCCCCAGTTTCCGGCTGTTCCCTGATATTTTGAAAATGCATCAACTGTCCAGACTACTGAACCGTCATTTATATTTACACATGTTACAGTTCCTAATCCTGATGAAACATAAGCCTTGCCATCTCTGATTGTAGGTGTTGATCTTGAATCAGGAAAACTTTGATTCCAGGAATTTCCAATTGGAGTCTTCCACAGAATTTTACCCTGCATGTCAATACACGAAAGATAATCAGTATTATCGATCATTCCAGTAATATATATTTTCTCATTGGAAACAACAGCAGATGACCAGCCTTTGCCTATCCCTTTAATTTCAAGAACTAACTCCGGACCCTTTTCCGGCCATT
>CAYXJA010000049.1:7973-9151 GCA_964465425.1 uncultured Prolixibacteraceae bacterium
CCTTTGCCTATCCCTTTAATTTCAAGAACTAACTCCGGACCCTTTTCCGGCCATTGTTTTAATAAACCTGTGTCAGGGTAATGCCCGCTGCGTAAAGGTCCCCTGAATTGAGGTGTCTGAGCATTAAGGCATAAGACTGTAATTAGAAGCAGTACAGTTGAAAATATCTTCATCCTATTTTATTTTATATGCAATAAGTGCATTGCCATGTCTGATATATAAAATTCCATTTTTGATAACGGGGTGAGCCCAATGTTGAGCTGTACCCAATGTTACCTGCGCTTTCCCAAGAAGTTTAAATTTGTCAGGTGTAGCTTCAGCAGTGGCAATTTCTCCCTTTTCACTATACATGAAAAGTAAATTGTCAGCTGTCACAACAACTCCTTTGCCAACTTCAGTTGAAACCCATTTTTCTGTTCCTGTTGCTGCATCAAGACATCGCCATTCTCTTGCTTTATCACCGGAAGAATATAGATAACCGTTTAGATAAACAACCCCACCCATTCTGCTGTCAAAATCTTTGTTGAACCACACTTTCTCAATTTCTTCTCCATCAGGAGACACTTTTAAAGCTACTGTTCCCTGACCGTAACCGCTGGTGCAATATAAAATTCCGTTTGAATATAGAGGAGTATTTGCATGAACACTCCATTGATTGGGCTGCTCATAGCTCCATAAAAGCTTACCGTTATTTATGTCAAATCCTACAATGTGACTTGCCATCATCGTTACAATAATCTTTCTTTTTGGAAGTTCTACAACTGCAGGTGAACAATATGCCGAAAGGTCCCCTGTTCCGGGATTGGCCCAAATTATATCACCGGTGTTTTTATTTAAAGCAACAAAGTTATTTGGCTTTCCACCCGGAGAACAGAATATTTTATCACCATCAACAACCAGAGTTTCAGTTACTCCCCATTTTATGTTCTCTGTCCCTTCAGTCAACATTTCCTTTTTCCATTTCAACTTTCCGGATAAAGCATCGAAACTGTAAATTACTCCCAACCCGCTGTATATGTACAAAGTATTTCCGTCTATTACAGGCGTAGACCTTGTGCCGGGCCAGCTTTCAAAAAATTCAGGACCGTAAGGATAACGTTTTATCTCCTTGCCATCTATTGTCAAAATAAAGATATAGCCTGTCTGGCCAATCATGGAAGAAACAAATATCTTATCGT
>CAYXJA010000050.1:0-1287 GCA_964465425.1 uncultured Prolixibacteraceae bacterium
TTATCCATGTGAAAAGAAACATAAATTGCATCATAGGGGACATCCCTTTCAACAGATAATGATCTGAATTCAGTTTGCACTGGTTCAACCGGAATATTCTTTTCAGGCACTTCACGTCTTGGGATATCACCAAACCATTTATCTGCCATTTTGAATATCTCTTCTTCATCAACATTGCCGGTAACAACAAGGATTGCATTATTAGGGGCATAATGTTTAAAAAAGAAATCCTTAACATCGTCAAGAACAGCATTTTGAATATGAGAAATTTCTCTTCCTATAGTAGGCCATCTGTAAGGATGAACCTTATACGCAAGTTCTTGCATGAGAGGAAAAACATCGCCATAAGGCTGGTTGAGATATCTTTGTTTAAATTCTTCAATTACAACATTTCGCTGAACATCAAGACTTTTTTCGCTAAAAGCAAGTTCAAGCATTCTATCTGATTCAAGCCAGAAGCCTGTTTCAATATTGGCAGCAGGAAGAGTCAGGTAATAATTAGTTTTATCGGGAGTAGTATAAGCATTGTTTTCGCCACCTACTTTTTGAAGGGGGCTATCATAGTCAGGTATATTTTTTGAGCCACCGAACATAAGATGTTCAAAAAGATGAGCAAAACCTGTCTTTTCAGGATCTTCATCCCTTGAGCCAACATTATAAACAATGTTCAAGGCAGCCATAGGAGTTGAACTATCCTTGTGAACAATAACCCTTAGTCCGTTGGCGAGGGTAATCTTCTTAAAATCAATCATAGCGTTAAAAAGGTTTTAGTTTTTGAATTTCTGATAAAGCAGAATTATATTCGATAATTAGTCGATTCATTATTTCCGATACCGGTAAAATTTCATTTATAAGAGAAGCTGATTGTCCGATTTCAAGTTCACCATTTGCAAGATCGCCTTCAAACATCCCTTTCTTTGCTCTGCCTTTACCCAGAATCTCTTTTAATTCATCAATTGAAGCACCTCTTGATTCGGCTTCTTCTACTAGTTTATAAAAATCATTTTTTATAAGTCTGACAGGAGAAAGTTGTTTAAGGACAAGCTTTGTTCCTCCCTCTCCTGTTTCGCAAATCAGCTTTTTAAAATCGTCATGAGCTGAAGATTCAAGAGATGAAGCAAATAAGGAACCAATCTGAACACCTTCTGCTCCAAGTGATATTGCAGCAAGCATCTGGCTTCCGGTAACAATTCCGCCTGCACTTATAAGTGGTAAGTAAGTAGCTTTTCTGACTGATGGAATAAGAGATAAGGTAGTTGTTTCTTCTCTTCCGTCGTGGCCTCCGGC
>CAYXJA010000050.1:1387-3383 GCA_964465425.1 uncultured Prolixibacteraceae bacterium
ACAGCAGAAGCTAATCGCCATCCGCTGCACCAAACCATTCCTCCTGCAATAACAGGGTATTTAATTGAAAACAGAGACTTTATCCTTTCCATATTATTTCTCAAAGCGCAAATATATACCGAAAAAAATACAGATGTGGAGAAAATAAAAAAATGATTGATTTATTTCACCAGAAAGTCCAGTGCTTCATTCTTATTAGAAAAAATTATAAGCTTATTTTTGACGATTAGATTATAAGAACTTATCAGTACTTTTTTCAATCCTGTGATGCCCAATGCAGCTGTTTTCGGTGTTCTCTTATCAAAAAGTTCCTTACCGTATTCTCTCGCAACGTTCATGAATTCATTACTGATAACGCCTCCTGAAAAATCATTTAGAACAAGGAAATTTTCATCCGATCTCAAATACTCTTCTTTTGCCTGATCAAGTACCTTAATTGTATCAGCAACTGTCTTGCAATCAGAATAATCACAATACATTATTTTTTTGCCTTTGTGAAAAATATATGTAATACCCATAATATATTTAAAAAAAATGTGCGTGAATATGAAGTTAAAATAATTAATTATAAAGTTATTCTAAAAATTTTATATGTATAAAATTGGTATGTATAATTACAAAAGCACATCAGAATATTTTACGGAAATTCCTTTCCCTTACTGGTCGGGATTGCAAATCCTTTTGTTGATTAGGTCGGGATTGCTAATCCCGACCAGTGGGTAATGATGAAGTATAAGCGAAAATAAAAATGGCATCCTCAAATAATTAAATAAAGATCACCTCACCCTGTTTTTTTTATTTAATTCTTCGGAGAATGCCATTAAAACATCTACCATTCAAAAATTGAAATTCAAACTTCTAAAAAGTCTTAATCTGAAATTTAATCATTCATTAGCTTTAATATATTATTCACTATACCTCTTAATTTAAGTGATCCAGGTTATTTAAAGAAGTTATGTCAAAATCTATTAAAACTCTTATGCAACAAACTAATAATCATTATGCAATCGGTTGCATGAATACAAAAGTACAATTTTATTTGAGTCGACAAAATATTTCTGAAAAAGTATCAGAAAAAAAATTCATATTTTTGCATTTTCAATACCATACTTATGCAACTGAACAACCTATGAGTAATCCCATCAAGAATTTCATCAAAGATAACTTCCTGATATTTAAAATCAGAGATCGTTTCAACCCTTCTGTTCAAATCACACAGCGTCAGATGTATCTGAAATACAGGGAACAAGCAAAAAAGAACGAAGTACCTCAACTTAAAGAAACCGGATTCAGGGTTTTTTCCCAATTTGAAGAAGACGGATTATTGCTTTTCATCTTTTCTGTGATTGGAATGGAAAATAAGACCTTTGTAGAAATAGGTTCTGATGATGGCATAAACAGTAATTCTGCTAATCTTTACTTTAATTTTGGCTGGGATGGTTTGTTTATAGATGCAAATCCGGCAAGTATCAAAAGAGGTAAAAAGTTTTTTTCAAAATATCCTCATCCATGGTTTTACCCTCCAAAGTTTTGTTGTTCGAAAGTAACGAGGGAAAATGTAAATGATTTGATTTCAAAGTCAGGAATAAATGGAGAGATAGCCTTGTTATCAGTTGACATTGATGGAAATGACTACTGGATCTGGGATGCCATTAATGTAGCAGATCCGAAAGTAGTAATCATCGAGACACATAATGAATTTGGCATGAGGAATATAGTAGTTCCCTATGATCCGAACTATTTCTATCCGGGTAAACATCCTTTGTATCATGGAGCATCTCCTGTAGCAATGACAAATCTTGCTAAAAGAAAAGGATACAGATTGATAGGTGCCAACGATTTAGGTTTCAATTTCATCTTCATTAAAAACGGTATCGCAGATGAACTGATACCTGAAGTCAGTGTTGAATCAGTATTACAACATCCATCGAACACTGAAGGATGCAGGCAGTTTGAAGAGATAAAAGACTGGGAATATCTTGAAGGATAGTAAGTT
>CAYXJA010000050.1:3483-9083 GCA_964465425.1 uncultured Prolixibacteraceae bacterium
GTAATTACAATGCCATCGGCATGGCGCGGTGAAGCAACGAATTCAATTCCAAATCTCCCCATATCGAAATTCACATTACCTGCTGCATTCATTTCCAACTCACAACTGTTATCACCTCCTGCAGATACTTGCCTCAATTTCAAAGAATTCTTAAAAATTGATTTTATTTCTTTTCTTATCTTTTCAGGATTCAGAGAAATTGGATTATCATCACCTTCAAAAATTATAAGCCTTTCTCTTTCATTGGATGCTAACTTATAATCCTTTGTAAATATTATCTTTTCAGGGAAACACAATGCACATTCTCCACAAAAAAGACACTTACCTAAATCAATACTTACAGGATTCAAACTTATTGCATCAACAGGACATACATTCTTTAAAGCAATTTCATCAACAGCTACTTTACTTATAACGGGTCTTCCTCTAAAAATTCCTGGCACCTCAACATTTGTCACATCCGGAATATATTGTTTGCCCTGATGATATAATATCTTTGAATTCCTGATCATTACATTTTTAACGTTTAGATATCTTGCTTATTTAAAATTTCTTTCAAATAAAATACTATAAATCAAATCCGCAGTAAGATAAATTAAAACTCTTATTGCAGATTGGGAAATCTGATATTTCGTTATTCCTTACAGACATTGCCAAAGCCATCCAATTATGGAATGAAGGATCTTTAACTTTATAAGCTGCCAGATTACCTTCAGAATCAGTTATAGCGCAATGACAAATCTCCCCTCTCCAACCCTCTTTTAGTGAAATCGAAAATGAATCAGGCATTGGTGCACCCATTTTCTCTTCTTCACATGAACTATGATTTTCATTGTTGATGTAATTTCTCACATAAGACATTGACTGAACAATCTCTTCCTTTCTCATTTGTGTTCGCGAGAATACGTCACCATGTCTTTTAATAACGGGATTATGAGTTTGTTTAGTAAACCATCCCTGAGGGTGACTGGCTCTGATATCCCGCTTAAAACCGCTTGCTTTGGCGGCCATTCCAACAAGTCCCAGCGAAGAAGCTGTTTCCTTTGAGACCACGCCAGTTTTTTCAAGGCGTGAAAGAGCAGAAGGCAAATCAGACAGGCAATCATACATTTCAATAAAATCGGGTTCATATTTGTCTAAAACACCATTCAGATTGTCAGCAAGAGCAATAGTAAAAGGATAATTAGTTTTGCCCGGTCTGATAAGACTTTTAGCAAGACGGTTACCACACCAGGTTTGAAAAAAGTTAATTATCGGTGTTCGTAATCTTCCAAAAACAGAACTACCAAGCTGATAGGCAATATCAGTTGAAATTGCGCTTAAATCGCCCGTATGGATAGCAATCCTTTCAATTTCAAGAGCCAGAGCCCTTTCATTTACAAGTTTATCAGAAGGTTTAAATTTACATAGTGATTCCCAGACATTAATAAAGGCAGATGAATGTCCGATTACCATATCTCCTGCAATATTTTCAGAAAGCAATACTTTTTGAAATAGGTTTTTCTTATTAATAAAAAGTGATTCAATACCCCGATGTTGATATCCCAATTGAATTTCAAGGTGAAGAATCTGTTCTCCGTTACAAATAAACCTGAAATGTCCGGGCTCTATGATTCCGGCATGTACAGGACCAACCCCTACTTCATGAAGCTCTTCGCTTTCAATACTATAAAAGGGATAATTATCAATTGTATTATTCTTTTCAAATCTGTTATATGGATATCTTACAGGTTTTAGCCATGGATGACCTGAAAATTTGACTCCAAAATTTTCAGATATTTCTCTTTCAAAACAATGAAAGGCATATTTCTTTTCCGTCAACGAAGGATATTCCTTTGTAACTTCAATTTCACAAGAAGTAATATATATTTTAGCATTCTTATCGTTTGCAATACAACAATATAATGTTAGTTTCCTGCCGAGAGGAACTCCAAAATAGCTTACACAATGATTATCAATATCCTCTATCAAATGAAGTATAGTCTCATAAAACAATTCATATTTTAACCTTGGTATTGACGCCAATTCAATGCACTGATTATTATTTATTTCTATATAGTTCATAATCTTAATGTACTAAATATTTTATGGCTTCATTAATCAAATCGACAAAAACAGTTGGAGGATTTAGTCCCAGATAAAAGACAATTCCAAGTAGTATATATTGTGTAACTGTCTCATAGACACTTGTTTTTTCAATTTTTCCTTCATTCATATTTATCGGCGGAGTAAATAGCATCCTCATTATACTTCGGCCGAGAGCCCATAATATAAATGTCAATAATATAAGCACAGGAATCAATATGTATAGATATTTTGCTTCGAATAATGACTTAAATATGAAGAACTCGCTTATAAAAAGACCGGATGGAGGCATTGCAGTTATGCAAACAAATGCAATAATAATGAAAATTGCTCCTGCCCTGTTGTATTTAAAATAATCACCTATATCATAAATATTCTTCGATTGATAGGTCTTATACAAATGCCCAATTTGTAAGAATAATGACGACTTAGCGAAAGAATGTAAAACAAGATGTAGCAAGGCAGCATAATAGCCTATACCTCCGGCAACAAGTCCCAACATTATCAATCCTGAGTGCTCAATACCCGAATATGCAAGCATCCTTTTTATGTTCCTGACCTTAAGCATATATACAGCAGCCACGAATATTGAAAGAGAAGCTGAAATCAGTATTACTATGTTAGCCCATTTATGAACGGGAGTTTGTGCTACAATAACATAAAATCTGTATACACCAACAAATCCGGCATTCATCATTACCGTTGCAAACATTGCACCTGAGGGTGTCGGGGCTTTGTCCTTAGCGTCGATTCCTGCAGTATATAATGGAACAAGCCCAAGTTTTAATGTATATCCGGTAAATACAAATACAAATGATAATTTAAGCCAGAATGGATCAAGCTTTGGAGCAAGATTCATAAGTGCAAGGTATTGCAGGCTTTCTTCACCTGATTTGCCGATTGCTATACTTAAAAACAAAATCCCAATGAAAACAAAAATTAGGCTTATTGAGCTTGAAAATATATATTTCCACGTTGCTTCAATTGAACCGGAGTTCCTCCTGTGGAAAATCAATATAGAAGATCCAAGCGTTGTTATTTCAATAAATATCCATGTAACAGCTATATGAGAAGAAAGATAGGCAGCCGTTAAGGCTGATATTAAAACAACTGAAGCACCATAGTATGCTCCTTTTGAAGAAGGAGTGTCCTTTTCTCTATATACATAATCATAGCTGTGAGTCAAAACAGGTATTGAGATTACAGAAAGAGTCAGAAGTAAAATTATTGCCAGGGCATCAGGCAGAAAATAAGTTGCGTCGGAAATATTTTTGTTTGAATACATATATACAGTTAAACCCCACTGTAGTGCAATAAAACCTCCGATAAGGCAAATATTAACAGTTTTATTTTTGTTGAAAAACAAAACTGTTGCTATTAATAAAGAACATATCAGATATACAATTATCATATCTTAATTTTCTAATCTTTTAAGCTGCTCAATTCACTTACATCAATATCGCTGGTCACGTCTCCTACCTTATTTATAAATATCCCAAGTAAAAATACACTTACAAATACATCGAGTAAAACGCCCAGATTTACAAGCAAGGGCATTTCATTGCCAACGGCCAGAGAAAGAATAAACACTCCATTTTCAATAACTACATAGCATATCACATGAGTAATTATTTTTCTTCGTGTAACGATAAGATAAAGACCGGTGAAAATAGCAGACAACGCTGTTATGAAATATATTTTATGCAGATTGGGATCTTTTATAGCAAAGGATATTACGAAGGTGGCAACGATAATCAAAGTTACAAGAATCAAAGAAAGAAAGTTTGGCACAAATGGTTCAGCCTCACGTGTAATCTTGTTCTTTTTAATTACATAGCTAATAAAAACCGGTATTGCAATTGCTTTAACAATGATAGTTTCCAAAAGGATAAGTACCAGATTTAAAACACTCATTTCTGAAAGTTCAATTAGTGCAACCCCAAATAACAATAATCCCTGAAATGCCAAAAGCTTTACATATGACAGCAACCTGTTTGCTATCGACAGATAAAGCAATGAAATCGTAAATACTATCAATATAATGTTTGTCATTTCTTAATCTATTTAAACTGACCCAACAACATTAATATTCCAAAAAGCATCAGCAAAGACAATGAAGTCAGTACCAATATAAACTGAGCATTATGGTTCATTCTGAAACGAGCAAAGAAAGATTCAATTACTCCAACTGCAACAGCAAATAAAAACTGCAGTAGCAAGAACAAAGGAATAGTATAATACAACGGCAAATCGCCTATAAACATATTGGCTATTAATGAGCCATATAGTGCAAATTTTAAATTTGTAGCCTGTAGAATCAATCCAAGATCAAATCCACTGTTATCAAGTACCATCACTTCATGAATCATAGTTAATTCGAGATGGGTCTTTGGATCATCAATCGGCATACGGCTATTTTCAATCATGCAAATCATCACTAATACAAAAGTTGCAATAGCACCGATTGCATATGAAATATATGATCCAAAGTGAAGAGCCATAAATATTTCATGAAAAGAAGTGTAGCCTGTTAGCAATGATAATGATCCCATCAGAATAAAGAATGCAGGCTCAGCCAACATTGAGAATAACGCTTCCCTGCTGGCTCCCATACCTTCAAAGCTGCTTCCTGTATCAAGTGCCGATATGATATTGAAAAACTTCCCTATGGCAAGTACGTATGCAAAAAAAACAAAGTCGCCCTCAAATGAAAATATTCCTCTACTTGTTCCAAGCGGTAAAACAGAAATTGCCATTAACACTGAAGCAAAATAAATGCTTGGTGCTATTTGAAAAATGATTGAACTTGTTTCACTGAAAACCGATCCTTTCCTGAATAACTTTAGTATATCCTTAATCGGCTGAAAAACACCGGGACCTTTACGGCCGGAGGCAATACTTTTTGTCCGGATAACTATACCCTGAAAAACAATACTTACTATGATTATTAATAGAAAACTTATCATTTCATCAGGCACTTAGAAATTTAATAAATATCTTAATTGCACTGATAATAAAAGGAATTCCAATTATTACCATTATGAAAATCATTCCATACAGCACATAAAACTGTAATTTTCCGTTCTGCAGGAAGAGAAATTTTGAAAGAAACAATCTGAACTGTCTGAGTGGTTGTTGTATAAGATACTCTTCAATTTTATCTAATGGATGAATTTCATGTTCTCCTTCAGTTGGGAATATTCCGTTTATCTCTTTTTTATTTTTCTTAAACATTAAGACAGGCTCAGCCAACTTTCTATAACTCCTAACAAAAGAGCTTGCGGTGTATTGCATTTTATTATCAGGAGCTACATATCCGCAACCCCAGGTTTCTTCTTTTCCTAAAATTTTATTTGAATTGGCAAATCTTCTAATAACAAAAACCAATGCTGACAGAATTATGAATGTTAATGAAAACAAACCAATCTTATTAATTACTTCAAAACGGAGTACTTCTGTACCTGCTAATGGAATTGTTGAAACAAACTGGCTTACCGGTTTCATTAAAACCTTAA